>JADYZS010000267.1 GCA_020853075.1 Anaerolineae bacterium
CCGCGGCGTGCAGATCGCGCCCGACTGCGCCTTTTATCCCTACGAGCACACGATTTCTGATCCGGCGCGACCGATCCAGGAGCAAGGCATCCACCACCACGGCGACATCGTGATTGAGGATGGCGCGTGGCTCGGCGTCGGTGTCATCGTGTTGGACGGCGTGACCATCGGCGCGGGCGCGGTGGTCGGTGCGGGGGCTGTGGTGACGAAGGACGTGCCGCCGGGAGCCATTGCCGCGGGCGTCCCGGCGCGCATATTGGGCTATCGGGGAGTTGGCTCCCCCCTCACCCCCGGCCCCTCTCCCAAAGCGTTCAGGAATAGTGGGTAAAGTCTCGCCATGATTTACGTCGTCGGTTCAGGCCCTGCGGGCGTGTCGTGCGCGATGGCATTGGTCAACCAGGGGTTGGAAGTGACCATGTTGGACGCGGGCATAGAACTGGAACCGGAGCGCCAGCAGATATTGCAGCGCATGAGGGCCAGCAAACGAGAGGATTGGGATGCGGCGTCGCTGGGTATGCTCACGGGTAGAACCTCCGCCAACATCAACGGTATACCCGTCAAATACGTCTATGGGTCAGATTATCCTTATCGGGAGGCAGACCGATACATTCCCATAGAGGGTAAGCACGTTGTCGGCTCTCCCTCCCTTGCCAGGGGCGGCTTCAGCAACGCGTGGGGCGCGACCAGCCTCCCCTATCTTTCATCCGATATCGCCGACTGGCCTATCTCGGCAGCCGACTTAGCACCCCACTACGAGGCCGTGTTATCCTTCGTCCCGCTCTCGGCGACCCGCGACGCTTTGGCGGCAACGTTCCCACCATACTCCAACGCTTTTAACCCCCTACGCCCAGGCCGCCAGGCCAGCGCGTTTCTAAAAGACCTCAATTATAGTCATGATCCTCTCCGTAAGGCGGGCATCGCCTTCGGCCAGTCCAGGTTAGCCGTGCGGGCCGAGACGACAGGGGATGGCCCCGGCTGCGTCTATTGTGGGCTTTGCATGTATGGCTGCCCGTATGGGCTGATCTACAACTCATCGTCAACAGTAGCCCGTTTACAACGAACGAACAACTTTCATTATGTCAAGGACGTGGTCGTGCAGAAGGTGGTGGAGGAGAAGGGTCAGGTGCAGATCCTCGTGCAATCCAGGCTCAACCAAGAGAAACTGACCTTTGCCGGAGCGCGAGTCTATCTGGCCTGCGGCGTCTGGTCAACGACGAAGATCCTTTTGGAGTCGTTGGAAGCCTACGGCCATCCGGTCACGATGAAGGATAGCCAATACTTTCTGTTCCCTTTGCTGAGGTATAGAAAAGCCGGCGACGTGGTTAAGGAAGATCTCTACACCCTTGCGCAAGTCTTCCTGGACATTACCGACGAGCGGTTAGGGGGCAACACAGTCCACCTGGAAGTCTGCACCTATAACGACCTGTACCTGCGCGCGATCAAGGGCATCCTGGGGCCAACGTATCCGCTCTTCCGGTGGCCTGTGGGTGAGTTCCTCGGCAGGCTCTTGATTATCCAGGGATTCCTACACTCCAACGTCTCGCGGGCAATCTCGGTGAGGCTTCAGCCCAGCAACGCGGGCTCCACATCCAGGCTCGTGTTAGAGGCACTGCCCAACGAGCGCACTAGGCAAGCCATCAGGGGCGTCTTGGCAAAACTCTTCGCGCACCGGCGATATACGAAAGCCGTACCGCTTCCCATACCCTTACACATCGCCGAGCCCGGCAGGAGTTTTCACAGCGGCGGGACTTTCCCGATGCGGAGCAAGCCATCCGATTATGAGAGCGATGTCCTGGGACGCCCTCGCGGCTTTGAACGCGTCCACGTGGTGGATGCCACCACGTTCCCCAGCATCCCGGCCACCACCATCACCTTGAGCTTGATGGCGAACGCACACCGCATCGCTGCGGCATATCATCAAACGTGAAAGGCAACCGATGGCCGATCCGGCGAAAACCTGCGCGATCACGGGCGCGAATGGCTACATCGGCTCCAGGATTACGGCCCATTTGCGGCGCGAAGGCTGGACTGTGTATGAACTCAGGCATCACCTGGTGAGCGCGGTTGTCAAAGATGGGTTGCTGCTGCCCTACTCGCTGGAAGAGGGCGTGAAGCCGGAGATCCTGCACGGCGTCCGGGTCCTCATCCATTGCGCCTACGACTTCCGGCCCGTGCGCTGGGAGGAGATACGTGCTATCAACGTCAACGGCTCGCTGCGGTTGTTCGCAGCCGCCAGGGAAGCAGGTGTCAACAGGATTATCTTCCTCTCCTCCATGAGCGCATTTGCGGGCTGTAAGTCGCTGTACGGGAGAGGCAAGATGGAGGTAGAGAAAGAGGCCCTGAAGACCGGCGCGGCGGTGATTCGTCCGGGGTTGGTGTTCGGTAAAAGCGCAGGCGGGACCTTCGGCGCATTGCACAAGTTGGTATCGGCATCAAAGGTAATACCTGTTATCGGCAGCGGTCAGCATATCCAGTACCTAGCCCATGAAGAAGATCTTTGCCGCCTGATAGCAAAAACCTGCGTTACAGATAGTGACTATATTAGTAGTCCTATCAGCGCAGCAGCGGGAAGAAGCGTCACGATCCGAGGGATTGTACACGTCGTGGCAGAGGCAAAGGGCCAGAAGAAAACGGTAATCCCGATACCGTGGCAAGCGGTTTTGTTGGGCTTGAAGGCCACCGAGATATTGGGCCCACGGATTGGGCTGCGTAGCGACAGCGTGATAAGCCTGGTCAATCCCAACCCCAATCCCGATTTTGCGCCGCTGAGACGCATGGGCGTCCCGTTTCGCGAGTTCAACGCTCACACCTTGATCGCCTGATGTCAAGCCGGATGAACAAGATCGCCTGCCTGACGCTGGACGTGGAGGCCGACCACCACGATTTGGTGGCTCCTCGCCTGTTCACCCAGGTCTTGAACGATGGGGAGACGTGGGCTTGGCTGGCTCATTTGAGCGCATCGCAAGGCGTGCCCATCACGGCGTTCGTCGTGGGGGAGTTGCTGGAGACGCAGGCCGGGTTGGCCGCGCGGCTGAAAGAAACCTGTGCCGAGGTCGGCCTGCACTCCTTTTCGCACCGGCCGGCGACGGCGGATAGCCTGGAGGAGATACGGAGGGGAAAGGCTGCCTTCCGCGCCGCCTTTGGGCACGACCCTGCGGGCTATCGTGCGCCACTGGGCCTGATCACCAAGCGAGGCTGGGAACGGCTGCGGGCAGAGGGATTCGCCTACGATTCCAGCATCTATCCCTCTGTGCGGCCTGGCCGGTTCAACGGGCTGGTGCGGCCCACGGAGCCCTGGTGCGTAGCCGGTGACCCTTCGCTGGTGGAACTTCCTCTGGCAACGCTGCCGCGCCTGAGGCTCATCCTGTCGGCCTCATACGTCAAGTTACTGGGGACGGGGGCCTATCGCGCGTTATTAGCGATTGGGGGCTTGCCGGACGTGGCCGTGATAGACTGCCATCTGCACGACCTCGCCTTTGCGGCGGAGGCACACCCCCTCTTACCGGCACGCTGGAGGCTCATTTATGGGCACAATCGTAGCGGAGGCCGTGCAGCGTTGACCTGGATAGCGGATACGCTGCGGGCGCGCGGCTACACTTTTTGTACGATGGCGCAGGCCGCGGCGACGGTGTGCGCCAACGCGGCGAAACGAGGGAGCCATGCCTGAGGGCATCGCGCGGGGCCTGGTGGTCATCCCGGCTTACAACGAAGAGGCCAACGTCGGCCAGGTCGTGCGCCAGGTGCGGACGCAATTGCCCGACGCCGATATCGTGGTTGTGGACGATTGCTCGCGCGACGGCACCGCCCGCGCGGCGCGCGCCGCCAGCGCCATCGTCTTGCGCCACCCTGTGAACCTGGGCGACGGCGCCGCCCGGCAGACAGGCTTTAAGTACGCGCAGCAAGGGAACTACGACTGGGTCGTGCAATTGGACGGCGACGGCCAGCACCGGCCTGAGAGCATCCCCCACCTTCTTGCGCCCATCCTGGATGGCAGCGCCGACCTGGTTATCGGCTCCCGCTTCCTGGGTGCAGAGGGATACCAGGTGCAGGCAAGCCGCCGCCTGGGCCAATTCCTCTTTGGCGCGATTGCTTCTCTGGTGACACGACAGCAGATCACCGACCCGACCTCCGGCTTCCGCGCCTTGAGCCGCAAAGTGGTGAACTATTTCTGTACCGACGTCTATCCGCAGCAGTACCCCGATGCAGACGTGCTCATCACCGCGTACTACGCGGGCTTCCGCCTGAAGGAAGTGCCCGCGCAGATGCGCCAGAGCACGACCGGCCAGACCATCCATAGGGGGCTGAGACCCCTCTACTATATCTACAAGATGGGCCTGTCCATCTTTGTGACGCTGCTGCGCGGGCGGCAGGTTCGTTGACGAAAGAAGGTGTTGTCTATGCCCATCCGCCAGATGATCGTTGCTCTCCTGGTCAGCCTTGGCCTTCTCATCTTCATCGTAGAGATGGTGCGTCGCCGCCGCCTACGAGAAGAGTATGCCCTGTTGTGGCTCATCACCGCGGCGGGCATCCTCATCTTGACCTTGCGGTTCAACTGGCTTATGTGGCTCACACGCTTCATCGGCGCCGACGAACCGATGTCCACCCTCTTCTTCTTGGGCGTTCTCTTTTCCATGTTCATAAGCCTTCACTACTCCACTCGCATCTCGCAACTCAACGAGCAGGTCAAGGACCTGACTCAGGCTCTTGCCATTACGCAGGCCCGGCTGGAGGCCGCCAAAGCACATGAGATCGGAGAGGAACGATGAACGCTATCATGCCGGGCACAACCGCCATGCCGTTCGCAATGTCGCGCTCGCGACAGGCTTCTGCCTGGGGCCTATGGGTGGCGCTGGTCAGTTCAGGCCTGCTGCACACTATCGTGGCGCTGCGCGACCGCCTCGTCTGGGGTGACGAGCCGATCTACCTCTGGCTGGGGCAGAACTGGATTCATGGCCGCGGCTTCCAGATATTCGGCTTCAACGACGTACACCACTCGCCGGGCTACCCCTTCCTCACCGCCGTCGTCTCGCTCTTGACAGGCGATGCTGCCGTTGCCAGCACGCTCCTCTACGTGGTCTTTGGCACACTCCTTGTCGTGCCGGTCTATGGCCTGGCGCGGGAAGTGTACAACCGGCGCGCCGCGGCCTGGGCCGCGCTCATCGCCGGCCTCTTGCCCGCGTTCACCGTCGCGATACCTGTTTGGGGTTCCATGACGGAGCCGCCTTACCTCTTCCTGGTGGCCGGGGCCCTCTATCTGACGCTGCGCGCGCTTCAGGGGGGGCGCGGCTGGAACTACGGTCTGGCGGGCCTGGCCTTGGGGTTGGCCTACCTGATCCGGCCAGAGGCAGTATGGTACGTCGTCGTCCTCGGCCTTCTGCTGGTTGCCGTTCCCTGGATCACGAGACGGCGATCCTGGGGCTGGCTGGGGAGCCTGGCGCTGTATGGCATCGGTTTCCTGATCTCCTTCGCTCCTTACGCCTATTACACCTACTTGCACACGGGGGCCTGGCTGGTGAGCGAAAAGGTGGGCGTCACCTTCGCCCACGCACTATTCCTGGCGAAGAACGATGGCGTCGGTGCGGATCGCCTCCTCTGGGGGTTGGACAGCACAGGCACGCGCGTCTTGTTCTATTCGGACGAGAGTTACAACATGCAGGTCGGTATGATGCAAATGATCCAGGAAGACCCTCGCGGGCTCCTGAAGCATCTCTACCGCAACGTGCGCACGTTGTCGGAGAAACTCTTCACCCTGCAACTCTTCCCCGCGTTTCTGGTGCCGCTGGCGGTTTTGGGGCTTTTCCGCGCGCCGTGGGACCGCGTGCGCTTGCGCGGAGAGATACTCCTCTTTGCCGCCCTCCTCCCGCCGCTCTCTTTCCTCGTGTTCTTCGTGCTGGAACGCTACTACATTCCCCTCCTCATTCCTTTGGGCATCTGGGCCGGGAAAGGGCTGGACGACTTAGGCGATTGGCTGGAGGAAACCTGGTATCACGCGCGGGGTCGCGCGCTTTCTGCCCATGCTGACAGCATCGCACGCGGTTCGTTGGTGGCCCTGGCAGCCCTCGCGCTGGTGGCCTTGCAGCCGCGTGCTCTGGTGGAGGCCAGCCGCGTCCGTTCCTTCCGTCCCGAACACAAGACTATTGGCCTATGGCTGCGCGACCATACCCCCCCGGAGGCTCGCGTCATGGCGCGCTACCCGGCCATCGCCTACCATGCCAACCGGCAATGGGTCCCCAGCCCCCATGCCGGGTATGACCAGGCTATCCGCTACATGCAGGCGCAGAAGGCCGACTATTGGGTCATAGACGGTTGGGAGTTGGACTGGCGACCGGAACTTGCTTTCCTGGCTGATGGGCCTGCTCTTGCCGATATGGAATTGGTATATTACATAAAGGACGGCCCCGCGCCGTTGTTGGTCTATCGTGCGCGCCCTCCCTGCGACTGACAAAACCCATGAAGCAATCCGGCCCGTGAGGCTGGTCACGCTCTCTCACATAGACGACTCCTCGCTTCCATCGTAGCCACTTTAACCACTCCTTCGTCGTCACTATAAATGACGGCTGGTACAAATGCCCTATTGCCGAACGGCACGCCTCGTACTAACATATAAGGGGCGGAGACCGTGTTTTATACGCGCGACTTCTGGGGGCTATTATACGTTAGCATAGATAGGCGCCATGGCACATCGCAAATCCCTTGTCATTTTTGTCACCCTAACCCTCTGCCTTTTTGCCCTATCCTTCGCGGCTGCCCACGCCCAACCATCCGCCGTCGTGAATGGTCCCGACGCGCCCGAAGTTGTCGGCACAGGCGGGCAGCCCGGTTATTACGTCATCGGCGGAACCAGCCTGGACCCGGCCCGCTATCCCATCGCCGGCGATCTCTATTATGTCCACTGGTCTAACATCAACCCGGCGCCGGGGCAATTCGCCTGGAACTACATTGACTCCTACCTGGCCGAGCACGCCGTCGGTGGCAAAAAGGTGGGCCTGGCGTTCACCGTGTACGAGGGTCATCAGGCCGGAGGCATCACCGCCATGCCCCAATGGGCACGCCGGAACGGCCCCGTCGGTGACGACAACGCCACCATTGTCACCACGAGCAGTGGCTGGCAACTCCCTCGCTATTGGACAACAGGTTACTACAATGCTTACTCCGCCTTCGTCATGGCCGTGGGGGCGCGCTACCGCAACGACTCGCGCGTCGCCTGGATCGGCACCGGGGTAGGCACCTGGGGTGAGACGCGGCCCAGCGAGAACGAGGACGAAGCCGTCTTTCTGCAACATGGCCTGACCTCGCAGATGTGGGTGGATTTCGTCAATCGTATCACGGATCTCTACATCCGGGCCTTCTCCGAGGGCGGCGTCATCAGAAAACCGCTCCTCCTGCAAAACGGCCCCTTCTATCTGGAAGGATGGGAACGGCGGGAGTTCTCCGTCTATGCTGCCGAGCGTGGGGTCGGCCTCTCCGTCAACGCCCTCTACCCTGACGGCAATGCCCTGGTCTCCAAGAACGACCCCGCGTGTCCCTCGTGCGGCCAGTACGACCAACTGATTGACTACAACCAGCGTGTGCCCATCGCCTTTGAGATGTACCAGACCACCCTCTCTACCCCCACCGAGTTCTACTGGGGCATGTTCAACGCCTTGGACAAGCACGCGGATTATCTCCGGTTGCGGCGGCAATTCCTGCGCTACGACCCCAGCGGCCCAGACAGGCCGGAATATCTGGACATCATGCGCTGGACGCGGCCCTACATCGGCGCACGCATCACCACCGCGCCATCTGTCTGGGTTGCCCTCCGCGAGCACCGCACGCCCACCAAATACGGCCTCTTCGGTACAGAGTATTTCACCTATAATCCGCAATGGGGCAACTATAGTTACTGGCTTTATCAGGACGACACGATTGCCGGTGGCAAAACGGTCCCGGAGACCAACGATAGCACCATCACGCAACTCAAAGATAATAGCAATCCGTATAATGCTAACATACCGGATGGCCGCGAGTGCTGGGTCTGCCGCCGTACCGATCAGGGTCGCAGCAACCCTTACATGTTCTTCAAGGTGGACAACGGCTACATCAACGGCGGCACGAACAGCGTCACAATCAAGGTGACGTACGCGGATATGGGAAGCGACCGCTGGACGCTGACGTACGATTCTGTCAGCGGCCCGCGTGCCGCGACGCCAGTGGGAAGCAGCGTTGCCTGGGTGCAGAAGACCAACAGCCGCACCTGGAAGGTCGCCACCTTCACTATGACCGACGCGCGTTTCGGCAACAACCTGACCGGCCAGAGCGACTTCTACATCTCCAGCAACAACGACGGCAACGAGTGGCTGCACTTGATAGATGTCTCGCGTGGTATCGGGCCGACGCCGCCGCCCACGCCCACCACGGCTCCTACGGCTACCGCCACCCGCACGCGGACGCCCGGCCCTACCCCTACCCGCACGCCCACGCGGCGGCCCGGCGACCCCACCTATACGCCGACGGCCACCGCCCTCCCCACCATTGATCCGTCGGCCACGGTCCCGCCAGGGGCTACGGTGCGGACCTACCAACAGGGGGTCGGTGGCTACACTGGCGCACGCGAGGCGTACCTCTATCGCTATTATCCGACGACCAACTACGGCAGCAGCCGCAATATGTACCTGCACATTGATAACATCACAGGCGAGGTGCGCAACTTCGCCATGAACTGGACGAACCTGAGCCTCCCCGCCAATACCAACGTGCACCGGGCCACCCTCAAACTCTACCAATGGGGTTCCAGTGGAAAGAGCGTCCTGACCGCCGAAACCTATCTTCTGAACCGTCCCTTCACCGAGTTGGAAGCGACCTGGACGGAAGCCAGCAAAGGTGTATCCTGGGCGGACGCGGGCGCGAACGGCGTCCCCAGCGACCGTTCCGGCACGCCTTTCAGTATCGGGCCGACCTATCCCGGCGTCGGCTGGCGAGACTATGACCTGACCAATGTCGTGCGGGCCTGGCTGGCAGACCCCGCCCGCTGGTACGGCTTCAAGATGCACCCCGCGGGCGACCCCAACGATGCGACGGTGGTCTATTTCTATACCGGCGATCACGCCGAGGTCGCCTTACGCCCCAAACTGGAGGTCGTTTATACCCTCGCGACGCCCACTCCCACCCGCACGCCGACACCGAGGCCCAGCCCGGCCACCGATACGCCGACTACCGTGCCGACTCCTGGCCCGTCGCCCACGCCGCCCACGGGAGCCATCACCAGCGTTTATCAGCAGGGGGTCGGCGGCTACACAGGCGCGCGCGACGCGTACATTTACCGTTACTACCCGACGAACAACTACGGCGCCAGCGCCAACATGTATCTGCACATAGACAACGCCAACGGCGAAGTGCGCGGCTTCGTGATGGACTGGACGAATTTGGGGCTACCGGAGAACGCCATCGTACACCAGTCGAAGTTGAAATTGTACCAATGGGGTTACCAGGGCAACAGTACGCTGCGCGCGGAGACCTATCTCTTGAACCGGCCCTTCACCGAAGCGCAGGCTACCTGGAACCAGGCCGGCACAAACGTACCCTGGGCCGTGGCCGGGGCAAACGGCGTCCCTGCCGACCGCTCCGGCACGGCAACGAGTACGACGAGTATTACCTCCGGCACAGGATGGCGCGAGTTTGACTTGACCGGCATCGTCCGCGCCTGGGTGGCGAATCCTTCTGCCTGGCACGGCTTCAAGATGCACGCTGCCGGGAACGCCACCGACGCCACGGTTGCCTATTACTACACCAGTGACCAGACAGACCCGTCGCTGCGCCCCAAGTTGGAAGTCGTCTATTCCATCCCGACGCCGACGCCAACCGCGACGCCATCGCCGACGCGGACGCCCACCGCAACCTGGACGCGAACGCCGACCCGCACACCGACACCTTTGCCCAGTACCGCTACCCTCACGCCGACTTCCGCTCCCACCGTTGGGTCATCGGCCACACCGCCGTCGGGGACGCTCACGAAGACCTACCGGCAGGGTGTGGATGGATACACTGGCGCGCGCGAGGCGTACATTTATCGCTACTACCCGACGAACAACTACGGCGCCAGCGCCAATATGTACCTGCACATAGACGACGTCAGCGGCGAGGTGCGCGGTTTCGTCATGAACTGGACGAACCTGGGGCTACCGGCCAACGCCTACGTACAGCGAGCCACGTTGAGCCTCTACCAGTGGGGGTACGCGGGAACCAGCCCGCTGCGCGCGGAAGCCTATCTGCTGAACCGGCCCTTCACCGAGGCGCAAGCCACCTGGAACCAGGCCAGCACAAATGCACCCTGGGCCGCAGCCGGCGCGAACGGCATCGCCACAGACCGCTCCGGATCGCCCGCCAGTGCAACGGCAACCTCGCCAGGGGTCGGTTGGCGCGACTTTGACATAACCTGGATCGTGCGGGCCTGGCTCGCGAATCCATCGGCTTGGTACGGTCTCAAAATGCACGCCGCCGGGAATGCCACCGATGCCACCGCCGCCTTCTTCTACACTGGCGATCAGACAGACGTAGCCCTACGTCCCCAGTTAGAGATCGTCTATTCGCTGCCCACACCGACGCCGACGGCAACGGCAACGCCCACCCGGACGCCGACGCGACGGCCTAACGACCCTACCGCAACCGTCACCCCCAGCCCGACCCCCACGCCCTCAGTTACCTTGCCACCCGGGGCCATCGTGCGGGTCTATCAGCAGGGAGCAGGTGGCTATAGCGGCGCGCGCGAAGCCTATCTCTATCGCTATTACCCGACGAGCAACTACGGCGCCAGCGCCAACATGTACCGGCACATAGACAACATCAACGGGGAAGTGCGCAACTTCGTCATGAACTGGACAAACCTGGGGCTGCCCGCCAACGCTACGGTGCTGCGGGCCAAGTTGAGCCTTTATCAGTGGGGCTATGCGGGAACCAGCACGCTGCGCGCCGAAACCTATCTGCTGAACAAGCCCTTCACCGATTCACAGGCGACCTGGAACCAGTCCAGCACTGGCATACCGTGGCTGGTGGCCGGCGCGAACGGCATCCCCGGTGACCGCTCCGGCATACCGGCCAGTTCCACGGTGATGTACACCGGCATCGGCTGGCGCGAGTTTGACCTGACCGGCATCGTCCGCGACTGGCTGGCGAATCCCTCTGCCTGGTATGGCTTCAAGATGCACGCCGCCGGGAATCCCACCGACGCCACGGTTGCCTATTTCTACACCAGCGACCAGACAGACGTTACCTTGCGCCCCAAATTGGAGATCGTCTATACGACGGGAACGGTCACGGCGACGAATACCCCGGCTAACACGGCAACGCCGACGCGCACTCCGGCCAACACCGCCACACCCACGCGCACGCCAACGGGGACACCGACGCGCACCGCCAGCAACACCGCTACTCCCACCCGCACCCCCACGACTGCGCCGACCTCAACACCGACACCGACAACGGCACCGGCCACAGGCACGTTGGATGGCCTCGTTTTCTGGGATTGGAACGGCGACACTTTATACACACCAGGGGAAGCGCCGCTGGCAGGCGCGCTGATCACCCTGAAATTGAATAACCAGACCATCGGCCAGTGGGTGACCGATGAAGACGGCACCTTCCGTTTTGCCAACTTAGCGCCGGGAACTTACGTGGTCATAGAGGAAGACCCCCCCGGCTATACCTCAACCGTCAATGCCATCGCGGCGGGGGTAATCGCCCAGAACACCGTTATCGTTCGGTTCGCCGACTATCCGGTGACGCCGACCGTCACACCCGCGCTGCCGGTCGCTACCGAAACGACGCAGCCGAGCGCGACACCGACAGAGTCAGCGAGTGATGTTAACACGCCGACACCCACCGCCACAGCCACCTCGCCACCAACGGCGACTTCCACGGCAACGCCCTCACCGACCTCCACGCCCACGCCGAGCCCGACCCGCACGCCTACGGCCACGGCTACACCCACTGCGACGCCTTCCCCTACACCGACGCGGACGCCGACGAAGACCCATACGCCGACAGTCATGCCGAGCCCCACGCAGGCCACAGGCACGCTAGAGGGCCTGGTCTATTGGGACTGGAACGGCGACGGCCAGTACATGGAGGGCGAAGACCCGCTGGCCGGAGCCCTCATCACCGTCCGCTTGAACAGCCAGGTCGTGCGCCAATGGCTGACCGATGAAGACGGGGCCTTCCGCTTCGCCGGGCTGGAACCGGGAACTTACGAGGTCACAGAGACCGATCCCGAAGGCTACACATCCACCGACAACGTGGCGAGTGCCATTGTAGCCGCGAACCTGGTCACCGTGGTTCGCTTTGCCGATTACCTTGTTGCCACCGCCACACCGACCCCCATCGTCACCGCCACCACCGGCCCCACGGCAACCCCCAGCCCGACACCGACAACGCCGAACGCGGCGACGGCTACACCCACCCCCAGTTTTGTGGGCGGCCAGGTGGCGGGGGTGGTCTGGTTGGATCAGGACAACGACGGCCAGCGCGATGGCGGGGAAATGCCGGTTGCCGGGGCAACCATCCGCATGATTGACCGGCATCAGACGCTGGTGGGCACGCGCCTCACCGGCGCGGACGGCCTCTACGATTTCCTGGACGTGCCACCTGGTCTTTACACCGTCCAATCTGAGGGCCCGCCCGGCCTCCGGCCTACCACTGGCGATAGCGTCCAGGTTGTTGTCGCCACGGGGAAGGTCGTGAACGTTCACTTTGGCCTGCTACCGGCTCCGCGCTTCTATCTCCCCCTCGTCGCCAAAGAAGCCTCGTAGCCCGTTTTTTGTGAACCGTCCCCAGCAAAGCATACCGCCAACCCATAAGGCCGGTCAGCTGACCGGCCTAGGGTTTCTCCGCAGGCCACCGGGCAAGGATTGGCGGTTATCTTGTGCTGTGGTAGAATCACAGAGGGCAAATCCAATGGGGAGGCTGTTCTGCAAGGCTCCATGGAGTCGGTGCAACAGGTGCAACAGGTGCGCCAGGAAACCCGCGACCATCGGCGGGAAGACGCAAAGAGGGTGCCATCGCGCGTGGTCGCCTGGCGCGATCCTCTGTGGTATGCCAGTTGGGCCGTGCCTCTCTTGGTCTATCTTCTGTTTCCCAACCGGGACTACACGGCTGACGCCCTCATCTATGCCGGGCAGATTGAATCCATCACCAGCCTCTTCGGGCCACCTGACCACTGGCTGAACCCCTTCGCGATCTCGCCGCCTTATTTCGCCGTCTTGCTGGAGACCTGGCATCCCCACCATATCCTTCTGAACCCCTTCGGCTTCGTCCTCCTGCAAATCGTGCGCGTGTTCGGCATCAACCGAATCCTGGGGCCGATGGCAACGGCGAATTCCCTGGCAGGCGCGCTGAGCTGCGGTTTCCTCTACCTCCTTCTCAGACAAGTTGGCGCAGAACGCCGGGTCGCCTTAACGGCAGCCTGGCTCCTGGCCTTCTCCTTCGGCTGGTGGTTCTACGCCATCATCCTGGAGGCTTATGCCATCCCCCTGCTCCTCCTGTTGATCGCCCTCTACCTCCTGTTCCGCCACGATCTACAGCAGCAGGTAAGCCTGGGGCTTCTCGTGGCCCTCTCTCTGCTCAGCGGCGTTGCCGGGCTTTTCCACGAGACCCATGTCTTCGCCGTGCCGGTGATCGGCTATCTTCTCCTGACCCGTTGTCGGGCTCGCCCCCTCCAGGTGCTGGGCTACCTGGTGAGCACGGGCATCATCATCGGCAGCGGCTATCTGGTGGGGGCAGCAGCCAGCGGGCATCTCGGCTCTCTGGCTGCCTTCCGCCTTTGGCTCACCGAATACACCCAGTGGGGGCCTTGGGGCAAGGGGCTCGCGCTGTCTCGCCTCCGCGACGTTGGCATCGGGACCGCGCGCGTCTTCTGGGCCTTTCCCCGCTTCCTGGTGTTGAGCAACGAGCCCGGCTGGTCTTCTCGCCTCCTGGCCTGGATGCTGCTCGCGCTCTTTGGGGGCGCGGGCCTCGCACTGGTCCTTCTAACCTGGCGTCGCTGGCGCACACAATCGCCCGATCAGGTCGCCCTGCTGCGCGGCATGGCCCTGTTAACCCTCCTCTACGGTGGCTTCGCGCTGTGGTGGAATCCCGGCGACGTTGAGTTCATCCTACCCCTGCAACTCCCCTTCTGGATCGCGGTGGCCTTTTTGCTGATACAGCCCGCCTTTTTCGGGGAGAGGAATGGCCGGGCTACGGGTGTGGTTGCCGTCTTGCTCCTGGCTATCTTCACGAACAACTTCGCCGGGCGCATCTATCCTAGCAGCCGCCTGGCAAACAACCACATCCTCTACAACGCGGGGCAAATGGTTCGTTACGTGCAAGATACCGACCTGGTGATATTGGATACTTTGAGTTGGGACCCTGCCATCCGTTATTTCTATCGCACGACGCGCGTTGGCTTCCACGGCGTAAAACGCCTCTCTCCCCTCGCAACGGAAGAGCGCGAGGAACGTTTGCGTATATTGAGAGAGGGAATTGATACGGCCTGGCGTGAGGGCCGCCGGGTCTTCACCCAGGAGTACGACTCGTATTATGCCTACCACGAGGGTATATATCGCACGGCCTTTGGCGCGCGGCGACCGGCAGAGGTAGATGTTTTTTACGCGCCGTATCTTCTCTGCCCCTCTTTTAGATTGCGCGACACTGAAGGGAGTTTCTGGGTCTATCAGGTGTTGCCGAAGGGCCAAGAGTGCCCCACGCCCCAGGAGAGATGAGGATCTCTTGACGGGTGCGGGCTTTGCTGCTACACTCTAGGCAGGCATCCCCGACATCTCTGGGAAGATCAACACGCCCGGTCTCGCCGGGCTACGGCGAAAGCCTCATGTCTCGACGCCTACAACTTACCATCGTCCTGTGTGTGTTCCTGCTGGTTCCTCTGTTGCTGGCTGCGGCACGAGGTGCCGCAGCCCCGGCAGCACCGGAACAACCCCAGAGTCCGGCAGCGGTTCCGGGTGACGCGCGCCCCGGCTACTACGTCATCGGCAGCGTCAGCCTGGATCCGGCACGCTACCCTATCGCGGGTGACATGGCTTATTGGCATTGGGCTAACGCCCACGTCGGCCCCGGCCAGTTCAACTGGAGCGCCTTTGACGCCTATCTGAACGAACACGCAGTAGGCGGCAAGAAAGTCGCCTTCTCCATCACAACGTATGAAGGGCGCTACATCGGCGGCGTCGTCGCCATGCCTGACTGGGCGGAGGTCCTCGGCCCCCCCGCCGACAACAACGCTACTGTCGTTCAGGGCTCCGATGGCTGGCGCGTCCCCAAGTATTGGTCTAGCGGCTACCTGAGCAAATATGCCGAGTTTGTCCTTGCCTTCGGCCAGCGCTACCGCAACGACCCGCGCCTGGATTGGGTCGGCATCGGCACCGGCATCTACGGCGAGACGATGCCAGCGGACAACGTGGACGACCCACTCTTGCAACAACACGGCCTCACCTCGGCCCGCTGGCTTGAGACCGTCAACATCATCACCGACCTCTACATCCAGGCCTTCTCCGAGAACGGCGTGCTCAAGAAACGCCTCCTCCTGCAGAATGGGCCCTTCTTCTTAGAGGCCAACGAGCGCAAAGTGTTCTCCGCCTATGCCGCCGAGCGAGGCATCGGCCTATCGGTCAACGCCCTTTTCACCGACGGCAACAGCCTGGTGCGCCAGAATGATCCCTCGTGCCCCGGCTGCGGCCAATACGACCCCCTGATCCAGAACTGGCACCGGGTGCCCATCGCCTTTGAGATGTATCTCACCACCCTCCCCACCCCCACCGATTTCTACTGGGGCATGCTCAACGCGCTGGATAAGCACACGGACTACGCGCGGTTGCGTCGCCAATTCCTGCGCAGCGACGATTCCGGCCTTGACCAGCCCGACTTCCTGCAATTGATGAACTACTTCGCGCCTTTCTTCGGCGCGAAACTGAGCAACACCCCCTCCATCTGGGTCGCCCTGCGGGAGCATCGCAATCCCTATACCTACGGCCTCTTCAACACCGAATATCAAAGTTACTATCCGCAATGGGGCAACTTCAGTTTCTGGCTCTACCAGGACGACAGCGTGCCCGGCGGCAGAACTGTGCCGGAGACCAACGACTCCGACGTGACCGACCTGAAGGACAACAATAACCCCTACAACCCGGCCTTGCCCCGTGGGCGCGAGTGTTGGGTTTGTCGCCGCACCAGCCAGGCGAACGGCAACCCCTACATGTACTTCAAGGTGGACGACAACTACATCCGGGACGGGACGAACACCGTGACCATCCAGGTCGTCTATTGGGACTACGGCACAGACCGCTGGGTTCTGACCTACGATTCCACCACAGGAAGCAAAGATGCTATCCCCCAGGGGAGCAGCAACCGCTGGGTGCAGAAGGCCCACACCCGCACGTGGAAAACCGCTACCTTCGCCCTGAACGACGCCCGTTTCAACAATTCCCTCGCGGGCGGGAGCGACTTCCGTATTTCCAGCAATAGCGACGGTGACGAGTGGGTGCATTTCGTCAACGTGAGCAAGGGGACAGGCTACCCGCCTCCCCCGACGCCTGTTGCGACCTCTACGCCCACCCGCTACCCCACCCGCCCCCCCGGCCCCACGCCGACCATCACGCCGACTTCCACCCCCTTGCCCCCCGGCGTCAACCAGGTGGTACTCCAACAGGGCGCAGGTGGCTACAACGGCGCGCGCGACGTGCATCTGGATCGCTACCAGCCCGACATAGCGCGCGGGGGAGCCAGCAATACCTATCTCTTCATCAATGACGGGGAAGGAGAAGTTCGCTCCATTCTGCTAGATTTTGACCTGGGCAATCTTAACTTGCCGCCGCATACCCAAGTTCTGGCGGCAACGCTGCAACTCTACCAGCAC
>JADYZS010000268.1 GCA_020853075.1 Anaerolineae bacterium
AATCACGGGCAAAGATAGGGATGGCACGCAGGGCAGCCTCGTACCAGAGGAGGTCGGCACGGCTGGGGCGCTTGGCTTCCTTCTCGCTGGTGAAAACAACGGGCAGGGGATAAGCCTCTTTGCCCGCCACCTCCCACCCATATTGCTCAACGGCCTCCAGGTCGCTGAAGGGGAGCGTTGCCACGTCGCTGAAGAGAAACGAGTGTGCACCCTCCGGCGGCAAGAGCTCAAGGGGACTATCTACCATGTCGTACATGCGCTCAACGTCCTCCCAGCGTATGTACGTTGCCAGGCCGTACTCCATGCCCCCACCGCCGATGACCAGCACGAAGCGTGCTTCCTGCGAGGGTGCAACGCGCACTGCCAGCACATCTTCGTCGGTCAATTGTATCCACGGCGCGGCGCGGTAAAACTCGGCGGCGGCAGCAAAGAGGCCGCCCACCAATTCCGGCGTAGCGCCCTTTACCGAAAGCAACGCCGGTAGTTCTGGGGCCCCTTCGCGCATGTGGAGTTCCATGTCGCGAATGAGAGTGTCTATCCCCTCCGGGCGCGGATGCTGTTGCGCTGCGATACCGATGCCCGCCAGTGGCGACGTGAGGGCTTCGGCCAGAGCAGCGTCCTCAAATTGAATTTGTGTAGGACGATGCGGTTTCTGGCGTGTCCCTTTCGGCGGCTTCTTCATACACTGGGAGAGGATGTCCAATATCTCCGCCGGTGTAGGGTGGTTCTGCGTGACCTGGGCTGCATAGAGTATCCCCGTATCCATACTAAGAGCCAGGATAACGTAGGGACGCCACGGGTCTTCGTCGGGCGGTGCAATCCAGGTCCGTAAGTAGTGGACGACAACGTGCCAGGTTTCCGGCTGCTGCGGCAGGCTGCCGGGCGAGCCACGAGGCGGGCGAGGTTCACGAGGCATAGGTTATTACCTCCGTAGAGACATTATCGCATCAGGAAGGCGAGATGTCAATGTCTTTTAGACCGCAAACCGGCGACTGCCGCCTTTGCTGTTTGTCTTTTCGGTGCGGGCGTGGTATTCTTGCCGAAGTTCCTCACGGAGAAAGGAGCGGGATGCAAGCCACGCGCGATTTCTTGCGCCGCCTGGGGCTCCCCGCGGGCGACGCGCACGACCTCCCGACCTCGCCCAAGCGGTTTCCTGACGGCGCGCAATATCGGGTGGAAATACCTTCGGTGGAAGGGCCGCGGGCGATGGCCGCCGTTCTGGAAGAGGCCCAACGTCACGGCATCACCATCCATCGCGTCTCTCAGGGGAGCGGCATCATGCTGCAAACGGATGACGAAATCCGAGAGATGGCGCGCCTGGGGCGAGAAAACGGTATGGAGGTGAGCCTCTTCGTGGGGCCGCGCGCGGGCTGGGATACCGGCGGGCAGGTCGCGGCCAGCGCAGGCAAGAACCTGGGCGCGCGCCTGCGCGGTATGGAACAGGTCGTCTATGCTATTGAAGACGTCAAGCGGGGCTGCGCGCTGGGCTTGCGGAGCGTCCTCCTGGCCGACGAGGGCGTGCTGTGGGTGGCAGGCGAGATGAAGCGTGCGGGTGAACTACCCGCCGCGCTGGTTCTGAAGATCTCGGTGCTGATGGGCGCGGCCAACCCCGCCAGCATCCTGTGGATGGAGCGGCTGGGCGCGGGAACCTACAACACGCCCACCGACCTGACGCTGGCGCAACTGGCCGCCATCCGCCAGGCGGTGAGCATCCCCTTAGATGTCTATGTGGAAGTGCCCGACGATTTCGGCGGTTTCGTCCGGCACTACGAGATACCGGAACTGGTGCGGGTGGCCGCGCCCGTCTATCTCAAGTTCGGGCTGCGCAACGCGGCGAACTATTATCCCGCCGGTCAGCACCTGGAGGCGCAAGTGCTGAGCCAGACGCGTGAACGCGTGCGGCGCGCCGCCCTGGGCCTTCGTCTCCTGCAACAATACTATCCGGAAGCAACGGCTTCTAAACTGGGGGCAGCGGGGCTGGGGTTGCCGGTTTAATAGGACAACCTCTCCGGCTCTATAGATCTTTCTTGAAAACCCACAGGGTGAAAGCCTCATCCCCTGAGTCCGGCTTGTAACCCGCGGCAGTGAAGGCGGCGCGCAGGTCGGGCAGGTCAACGAGCATGGTATAGACCTTCTGAAAGCCGCGGGCAGCGGCGACGCGGCGCAAGTCGTGGGCGAACTCTGCCATCTCGGCCAGATCACCTCCCACCCAACCGGCGCGCAGCGCATCCTTATCGTACCAGTCGTAGGGAAGGAGCGCGAGGCCGGCCAGCGGGCCACTGTCCCGCTGGGGCTGCCAGCCCAACGCGTTGCCTTCCTGGATGCTCCTGGCAACTTCCTCTTGATCTAATTCCTTCCATACCCAGCCCAGATCGTAGAGCCTTGCGCCGCGCCGATGGACGTCGCCGGTGACAACGACAGCCCACGCCTCGTCCAGCTCTGCAGGAGCCAGGACGCGGGCGCGCACAGGGCCCGTCTCCGCATCTGCGATGATAGGCGTGAAAGAGGCGATGTGGGACATCCCTTGCTCGGCCACGATCTTGTGGACAGGATAATTGTTATAGGCGGTTGCCAGGCGCACGACCTGCGCGCCCTTTTCCCGCGCCAGAGTGGTCTGGTAGGCCAGGAATCGCCGCCCGATACCGTGACGCCTGTGTTCGGGGTGGACGCGCATCCCCTCCAGCCAGGCCTGGCGCGGCCCCAGGAAGGTCACCTTGCCGATAGCCACAACCTTCCCTCCCTCCTCGGCTACGAGGAGGGGGCCGCGAGGGTCCACCAACCAGATGTCATAGACCTCTGGGATGTAGTCGCCATCCGGCCAGGTGTGCTGGGTGAACTCTACGACGGCGGGTTTGTCGTCCGCGGTAGCCGGACGAATGTGTATCTCGGTCATGTGCCG
>JADYZS010000269.1 GCA_020853075.1 Anaerolineae bacterium
ACTTCGTTGAAGAGCTAGAGGACGGGAAGTTGCGATTTACTTACGACGTGTATGACGTGAACAAACCTATCACCATTGAGCCGCCCGCCACCGCCGCTCCCACGTTGCCCGGCTTCAAGGAGGGTGAACTCCCGATAGTAGATGGTGCCGAGATCAAACTCTCCATGGAGGGTATGGTCATCCTCCAGACAGAGGAAAAACCGGAGAACGTGGTGAAGTTCTACCAGGAGAGTCTGAAAAAGTTGGGGTGGGAAGCGGAAGGAGAGCCTATGGAGGCAGGAGATGTTTCCATCCTCCGCTTCACGAAGGGGAAAGTCAGTCTGAACATCATGGTCACCGTGGACAAAGACACGAAGAAGACCGCGGTGACGCTGATTGCTCAAGAAGATAAATAGCACTGCATCGCGCAGGGGCCGGCGACTTCCCCTTAGGGTGCACCGGCCCCTTTACCCCAGGACGTGCCAATGATGTCACGTTGAGCCCAGCGGGCGCCCCTCCGCAGCCCAGGCTACGCGGTTCACCGTACATCTACCTGGCAGACAACGTCGTCTAACTTCTGCCGAGGAGACCCATCATGGTACAAATTCTGCCGGTGCCCGGGCCCAAGGCTCGGGCCTACGTTGAACGCGATACCCTCGTTATCTCTCCCTCTTATGGCCGTCCCTACCCTTTCGTCATGGACCACGGGCGTGGCTCCGAAGTGTGGGACGTGGACGGCTATCGCTTTATTGACTTCACCACAGGCATCGCTGTTTGCGCCACGGGCCACAGCCACCCGGAGGTAGTGCACGCTGTCCAGGAGCAGGCGACGCGCTTCATCCACATGTCGGGCACCGACTTCTATTACCCCCTCCAGGTGGAACTGGCTGAGAAACTCAACGAGATCGCGCCCATCTCTGAAGCCTGCCAGGTCTTCTTAACCAATTCAGGCACCGAGTCCATAGAGGCCGCCCTTAAACTGGCACGCTACGCCACCCGTCGCCCTCACGTTCTGGCCTTCGTGGGTGGGTTCCACGGTCGCACTTATGGCAGTATGTCCCTCAGCGGCTCTAAGGCCGTGCATCGCGCCGGCTGTGAGCCGCTGGTTCCCGCCATCACCCACGTTCCCTATGCCTATTGCTATCGCTGCCCCATCAATCTGACGTACCCGACCTGCGCCATTGAGTGTGTTCGCACCATTGAGCGCACCGTCTTCGCCCGCCTGACAGACCCCTCGCAGGTCGCGGCCATCTTCGTGGAGCCGATCCAGGGAGAGGGCGGTTACGTCATCCCACCACGGGAGTTCTTCCCCATTCTGCGAGAGATCTGCGACAAGCACGGCATCCTCCTCGTGGTGGACGAGGTGCAATCGGGCTTTGGGCGCACGGGCAAGATGTTCGCTGTTGAGCATTCCGGCGTGGAACCGGACATCGTGGCCGTGGCGAAGGGGATCGCCTCCGGTATGCCGCTGGGCGCGATGATCGCCCGCAAGTCGCTCATGACCTGGCCGCCGGGCGCGCACGCCAACACCTTCGGCGGCAATCCGCTGGCCTGTGCCGCCGCGCTGACGACGATCCGCCTCATCCAGAACGGGTACATGCAGAACGCGGCGCTCATGGGCGATTACATCCTGGCCCAACTGCGCAAGATGGCCGAGCACCATCGGTCGGTGGGCGACGTGCGGGGCAAGGGCCTGATGATCGGCCTGGAGATCGTGGAGAAGCGGGCGACCAAGGCTCCTGCCCACGACCTGCGCGACGCTGTCGTGTACGAAGCCTTCCGCCGCGGGCTTCTCGTCCTGGGCGCGGGGCCCAACACGCTGCGGTTGATGCCCGCGCTGAACGTGCCGAAGCCGATTGTGGATGAGATGCTGGAGATATTGGAGGCTGCGTTGGCGGCGGCGGAAGGGCAACACGGTCTGGCCTGAAAATACCTTACCGCGGAGGGCGCAGAGGGAAAGAAATACCTCCGCGACCTCTGCGGTGATTTCTCTTCCACTTGAACAAACCCTGAGGAGTGGCATGAACAGCGAGCGAACCCCCGACATAATCACCGGCCTGCTTAACTCGCCGGAGCCAGCGGTGCGCCTCAAGGTTCTGGTCAACGTCCTCAGCAAAGAGCCAGAGTCACCGGAAGTCAAACAGGCCCGGCAAGAAGTGAAAGCGTCGCCGCGGGTGGGCCTCCTCCTCTCGGAGAGAGACGCGGATGGCAGGATTCCCTATCACCCCTACGCCAAGTGGTACGGCGCGCACTGGGTGCTGGCGACCCTGGCGGACATCGGTTACCCGCCCGGCGACGAATCGCTCATCCCCCTGCGGGAGCAGGTCTATGCCTGGCTCCTCTCGGCGCATCACGAGAGATACATCAAGGTCCTGGATGGCCGGGTGAGGAGGTGTGCTTCCCAAGAGGGCAACGCAGTCTATGCCCTGCTCACCCTCGGCTTGGCCGACGTGCGCGCCGACGAACTGGCGAAGCGGCTCATGAAGTGGCAATGGCCCGACGGCGGCTGGAATTGCGACAAGAGGCCCACAGCCGATACCTCATCCTTTATGGAGACTCTGATTCCGCTGCGCGCACTTGGCCTCTACGCGCGGGCAACCGGAGACAGTTGTGCAAAAGCAGCGTGCGAACAAGCCGCCGAGGTGTTCCTGAAAAGGAGGCTGTACAAGAGGCAAAGTGACGGCCAGGTGATGGCCGACGAGTTCACGGTGCTGCACTACCCCTGCTATTGGCACTACGACGTCTTGTTTGGCCTGAAGGTGATGGCCGAGGCGGGCTTCATTCGGGACGAACGCTGCGCCGACGCGCTGGCTTGGCTGGAATCCAAACGGCTCCCGGACAGCGGCTTTCCGGCGGAGAAGAGATATTACCATGGGCCGCAGAACTGGGCCAGTGGCCGTTCCCTTGTGGGTTGGGGCGGGACGAGCACGAAGCGGATGAACGAGTTTATCACCGCCGATGCGTTGTCTGTGCTCAAGGCGGCTGCTCATGACCTCGGTGTACCACAGAACCAGCAGCCACTGTAGTCAATTATCCGATTAAATTGTCAATGTTCATAAACGGGGGGGCCGTAGGGGCAGTTCGCGAGCCGCCCCTACGGTCAGGTGGGGGCAATGGTTACACTCACCCCTGACGGCGGCGAATGCGGTAGCCGCAGTGCCCGTCGCCCGCCATGATGTGGTGTTCCCGCGTGACTTCGGCTTCCGGCAGCGCGGCCTGAATGAACTCAATCTCCGAACCGCACGCCTCCTGGTACTGTTCCGCGACCATGCGTACCGCGCAGTTGAACTCCCGCACAAACCAGGTATCCGCGTCCAGTTGCTCCCACTCGGCCAGGTAGCCATCTTCATCTAAAATACGGGCCAGTTCGGCCACCTGCGCCGCCAGGTCTTTTCCCGCCAGCCGCGCCTGTGCCTGGCGCAGCCGCCGCTCGCCACGCCGCTGGAAAAGTTGCTCCACCTTCTCGTCGCCGTCTAATAACTCAAGGTAGCGCAACAATTCGTTCGTCAGCGCAGGATAGTTCTTCGGAAAGAGGTCGTCGGCCAGCGTCGTGAGGGAATAGACGAAACTGGGGCGACCCAGCCCACGCTGCACGCGCCGGTACCCCACCAGACCATCGCGCAGCAAGGTGTTCAGGTGCCGTCTGACTCCCATAGAGGTCAGGTTTAAGGCGCGGCCCAGTTCAGCCGCGGTCATGCTGTCGTGCTTCCTGAGTAAGACGAGAATCTTGTGCCGGGTTGTCGGACTTGCGTTCTCTGAGATCATCTTTTGCTCCGGCGAGATTATACCATGCGAAGGCCATTTGCTCCAATTTTTGTCAACGGATTAGTTTATAATCTCGCCGATACCAGCCGAGCGTATAACGCCTCAAATTGCGCGGCGGTCCAATCGGCATCGTGGGTGAGGGCCCAGGCCTGCGCGCTCTCTCCCACAGCCCGGCGGCGCGCGGGGTCGTGTAGCAGGTCCAGCGTGGCCCGCGCCAGGGCCGCAGGGTCGCCCACTGGCACGGCGACTGCGGAATCGGGTGCTAGGTCGGCGAAATGCCCTACCGCCGTACCGACGGCAGGCACGCCGCAGGCTGCCGCCTCCAGAAAAACAATCGGCCCCGATTCGTGGCGTGAACTGTGCAGCAAGAGATGGCTCTGTTGCAGGAAACCGGTGACGACTTCGCTCGGCCGGAAGCCGTGAAAGGTGACGGCATCGTCTTGCCCCAGGTCATGGGCCAGCCGCTGCACTTCCCCATCCAGCGTATCCTCGCCGATGATGTCCA
>JADYZS010000270.1 GCA_020853075.1 Anaerolineae bacterium
CGGGATCATCGTCACCTCGCCGGGGATCATCAGCGTGGCAAGGAGGACGATGAACATGAACTCGCGCCCCCAGAAGCGGACACGGGCAAAGCCGTAGCCTACCATGGCATCGGACAGGGTGGAGCCGATGATGTCCCAGAAGACCAGGATCAGGGTGTTCCTGATGAAAAGGGCGAAGGGCGCGATCTCAAACAGTTCCACGTAGTTCCGCCAGACGATAGGCTTGGGAATCCAGATCGGCGGCCAGGCCCACGTCTGCTGGTACGTTTTCAAGGAAGTGGAGATCATCCAGAAGAGAGGGATGAGGAAGATGACTCCCATCACCGTCATGAAGAGATAGGTGATGGAGTGGCCTATAAAACGTCGCGCTTGCCGGCTCAACATAGGCTTCGTGAACGTCTGGGGCCGCAGAGCCTCCGCTCTCATTGCATCCTGTGCCATCTCACTTCCTCCTCTTCTTTTTCTCGGCAGCCTGTTCTGACTCGTAATAGACCCACAGGGCTTGGGTTCTGAATACCACAAGGGTACAGGCCAGGATCAGGACCGCCAGGATCCAGGCCAGGGCAGAACCGTACCCCATACGGAAGGACTGGAACGCCATGGTGTAGAGGTACAGCATGTAGAAGAGGGTGGACTTCATGGGGCCGCCAGCGGTGGCGACGAAGGCGGTGGTGAAGACCTGGAAGGATCCGATGAGCCCCATCACCAGTGTAAAGAAGAGGGTCGGCGACAGCATAGGGAGGGTGATATGGCGGAAACGATGCCAGATGTTCGCCCCGTCAATCTCCGCCGCCTCGTACAAGTGCGGTGGAATGTTTTGCAGGCCCGCGAGGTAGATGATGGCCCCGCCGCCTATCCCCCATAGACTCATGATCATCAACCCTCGCAGAGCCCACACACGGCTCTCAAACCAGCGGGGCCCTTCAGCGATACCCACCTGCTGTAACACCCAGTTGATGATGCCGAAATCAGGGTTGAAGACCCAGACCCAGAGGAGCGTGGTGGCTACCGCAGGCAGCACCGAGGGAAGATAGAACAGGGTGCGATAGACGTTCATCCCTTTCACTTTGAGGTTGAGCAAGAGGGAAAGGGCAACGCTTAAGACCATGCTGGTCGGCAGCATGACAGCCGCCCAGGTGATGGTGACCTTGAGCGCCTGGCGAAAGTCGGCATCTGCGGTGAAGATCTCCCGGTAATTCTCCAGGCCGACCCAACGCGCGGGACGCACGATATCCCAACTGGTGAAGGAGAGGATCAGGGAGGCTATGATAGGCCCTACGGTGAAAAAAATGAGACCGATCACCCAGGGGGATATCCAAAACCACCCTTCTATGTTCTCCCATTGGACCTGAGTCAGGCCCTTCTTGCGAGGCGCCATGACCGGCGATCTGGCCTGCACTTGGCTCGTTGTCATCACAGCCTCCTTATCGCCTTTGATCGTCTTATCTTATGCCATACCCGGATGCCGCAGCAAGGTGGCTTCGCCTTCGTAGTTGAAGGCAAAATCATCGGAGAAGTCGGGAACGGCGTCGTAGGGGATACGGTAGCAGCGATAGACACCCGTCTCCAGCCGCGTTTGCGCCCGGTTCCGGCCCCAGTTTATCCTGCCCAAGAAGCCGTTCACGTATTCCCACACGATGTCACCTTCGCGCGTCACTTCAAAGAGCCGGCCACGGTTGGAGTCAAGAGAGAGGGTATTACCGTTCGGCAGTCTTTGTACGCTGCCCCAGGAGAAGCTAAAGAACTTATGATGGTAGAAGCGGTGCGGCTCGTGCATGTAAGTCCAGACGATCTCGCCGCTGACCGGATTTATTTCTACCAGGCGGGTGAAGATGCGGGTGCGACGGGGATAACCACCTTGTCCACCATTATCATACACGATTATGTTTCCGTTGGCAAGCATGTTGGGATGGTGCGGGCCGACCAGGTGATCGCGGCCCCAATCCCACACCACCTTGCCGGTCTCTTTGTCTATGATAAAGATGGTGTTGACGTTCCGCTGGCAGCCCAGGATGTTTCCGGCGCGGAAGCGGCTGTCGCTCTTTCCCAGGTCTGTCTCTGGCAGAATCTCCGCGGTGTTCCCGTGCTGGTAATCGCCGAGAGAGAGGCCCATGTGCACGCCCGGCGCTTCTCGCATCAGCCGCCGCGTCTCATCGCTGTACGTGAACTCATCATAGTGCTCATTGGCGTGCCACTTCCACACTGGCGAGCCGTCGGGTGTCACTTCCAGGAAGTAGTCATCCAATAGCTCAATATCAGAGATGTCCTTGTTCGTCACCCGCGCGGAGGCCAGGATCAGCGTGTTGCCGTTTGGCAGGCGTTGGAAATCGTGGTGGGCCAGGATAACACGATACTTGGGGTCCCAGCCGATGGTGCTACGCGCGTTGTGGGGATCATCGGGATCATTGTTCAGTTTGTACTTCCAGACCAGGTTCCCCGCCCAGTCAAATTCCGAAAGCCAGACACCCTTGAACGTATCTTCGCCGGTGATGTCATAGAACCAAGCCTCAATGGACTTGGAGAGAGAGGTCACCAAGATGTGACCGTTCCCTATGTATTTGGCGTGGATAGTCTGGGGAGTCATCCAGAGGTGGACGACTTCGCCGTTCATGTCAAGCAAATAGGCCATCGGCGAGTGGAACGGTGTGAAGAGGGTATAGCCAGGGTAGCAGCGGTCGCGGTCATAGACGGTGAGGCCGGACGGCCAATCTATGACGGAACGACCTGTGCCAAGAGTACCGACTCCCATGGGACGTTTGCTCCTGTGTTGCGTTATTCGGTTATGGGACGGGGCGGCTGGGTGGGTAGAAATGATTCCCAGCCCGCCCCGTCGTCGTGAGGCCAAAGGAGAGTGAAGCGATTACGAGTCTAGGGTTCTATCTCTAAGACCTCGTCGGGAGGGAAATCTGCGTAGCCGACGTCGGTCTTGCCGGTATCCGCCTTGTAGATAACCAGGAGGCGCATCGGGCCGCCAGCGGCAAAGGGAGCCCAATGCCACACGCCCGATTTCATGATGACGGTATCGCCCGCGGGGACGCGGAAGGCGCGGAACTTCTCCATGCCGGGTAAGCGGTTGGGCTCACCAGGATAATCCGGCGGCCCAACCACAACGACCATGTCGCCGCCGATGGCATGGAGAAGTTCCTGGGTTTGCATGTGGCGCTCGGCGCAGGTCTGCACCCAGGGGCGTTTTTCCAGGGTAGCATAACCCACGCCGTAGGACGCGCCAATGTCTTGTAAAGGTACAAGGTCAGCCCAGAAGTCCAGTCCCTCCAGACTTCCAGAGGGTTTCTTCTGGCGAGGTAAAGAAACGACCTCCCCGAAGGGTGCGAAGGCTTTAGCATTGAGGGGTTGCGCTTTCAGTTTCACCCTAGACCCTCCCCAATTGTTGCCTGTTGCGGTTGGTTAGACTCTTCGTGCCATCTTGGGTTGGAAGGCCGCTCCAGCATAGCCCCACACCGTCTTGGGTCGCTCAAAAGTGCCCCACTGGTCAAGAGCAGCCCGCAACTCTGGATGGTCCTGAGCGTAATTCTCCAGAGGGATGTTTTGCATGACGGCATCAGCAGCCTGCCGGAAAGCCTTGGCACCAGCGGTATAGCCCTGGGGATGCCCCAACAGCCCGCCACCGGCCATCAGCACGATGTCGGGGCCGTAGTCCCCCACCAACAGGTGAACCAGACCAGGATGGATGCCGCCGCCGGGGAGAGGCCAGGTGCGTTTCAGACCGTGCAGATCCTGCTGCAAGGCGAAGGCAGTGCGCAAACCCTCTTCCAGCGAGGCGACCTGGTAACTTGACCACATGGTAGGTATGAGTATCATGTCTGCGCCGGCCACGCGCCCCATCTTCGCCAGAGCGATGAAACTCATGGAGGGGAGCAGCCCCAGCATGTGAGAGACGTGCAGCAAGATCGGCACCTTGACTTCGGGGTCGGCGGCCAGCATCTTCAGCGCAGAGAAGCCTGCCGAGTACGTCAAGAGGAGGCCGCCAGCGCCATTCCGCGAGGCCCAACGGGCCTTCTCGGCCAGCCGGTCCACCTCGTCGGTGACGGAGATAAAGTAGAGCACCTTCTTCCCGGTCTCACGCTCGGCCTTTTCCAGAGCCTTGTTGACTGCCTCCAATCGCGCCTCAAAACTGCAATTGAAGACGTCGCCCGCCATCTCGTCATCCTTGATGATGTCCACGCCGCCGATAGCTGTCCGGTAACACTGCTCGGCGGTTTGCTCCGGGGTCATGCCCATCTTCGGCTTGATGATGTGCAGGACAAGAGGCCGGTCTTTCACGCCCAGCATCTCTCGCACACCTTCAATGCCGTACTTCGGGCCGGGGAAATGCTTCGTAATGGATGGAGGGAACGATACGTCCAGCAGGCGGAAGGCGGTTGAGAATATGAAGCAATTACCGGCGGGGCCCAGCATCATCATCGGGAAGTTGGGCCGCCTATCCCATGCTGCTGTGGGATAGGCGATCTGGAAAACAGCGCGCTTCGTCCCTTTGGGCGCGGGTACTTCGTAATAACCCACGAGGCGGCCTGTCAAGGCCTCGCGCACCTCGTCCGTCTCCTCTGCTACCCGCATCCAGTCCCCTGTGCTTCCCTCCAACACGAGACGTTGGAGTTGGGCGAAGTGGTCTATGAAGTCGGATTCCGGGGCGTCTTCTATGTAGTAGGTAGCAATGATGAACTTGTCCCGGTCAATGCTATCCAGAGACTGGATAAAGATGGTAGGATCGTAGAGGCGTTTCATTCATTTCCCTTTCTGAGTAATTGATATCGTTGTTATGCCGGCACGCGGGCCAGAGAGAACATCCCCTCGCGGACGAGTTTGGAGGCGCGCACGGCATCTCCCGATTCTACAACCTCGGCGATCTTGTCCATACCGATGTGGAGCATGACACGGCGCAGATCTTTGATCCACTTGATGCTTTCGGTTGCCATGCCAACACCGTCGTCGCGGTAGGGGAAGATGTCCAGGGAATACCAGCCGTTATAGCCAGTGCGCTCCAACCAGTAGAGGAGTTCCAGATACTCAATGAGGTGGACGGAACCTACTGCCATATCATCATCCCACAGGCGGTAGTTGTCGTTCAGGTGCAGATAGACCAGCCTATCGCCAAAGAGCTTGCAGAGGGCCACGACCTCAGCCATGCTCTCGTACCCTTCCAGAGCGTGCCCCACGTCCAGGACAACGCCCAGGTTCTTCGCGCCGATGCGGTCGTAGAGCATCAGTTGGCGGTCTATGGTGCTGATGTGGCAGTGGGTACGCGGCTCCTTGATCTTGTACTCCATACCGACGATGACCTTGGGGTTGTGCGCAGCACACTCGCCAAGGCCATCTATCATTCGCTCCCACGCCTTAATGTAGTCGGACTGGAAACAGTAATCGTACCCATCCTGGCCCAGCCAGACGTCAACCAGGTTGGCCCCCACCTTCGCGGCGACGTCCATTGACCGCTTCACGGTCTCAATGGCATCTCGCCGGATCTTGGGGTCGTTGGAAGTAAAGGACCCGTTGCCCCACTTGCCTTGGGCCCAGAGGTCAGGGATGAGCATGGAGAGCTGCAATCCCGCTTTCTTCAGTTGCCCCAGGATGTCATCTGCGTTCTCCTGGGTCACGTGCCAGGTCTCCACCAGTTCAACGCCCTTCAGGTCGGGGACCTTCGCTGCGTTCTGGATCATCTTTGCGATGGGCACCGCGGGCTTGTAGCCGGAGAGGACGTAGCGGTCGGCGGTGCTGCCGAAGACGTGCAGCCCTGAAGCGAACTTGATCTGCTCGGTCATGGGGTTTCCCTCCTCAAGATAGGATTGGCAGAATCGGCTATTGTCATGGCATACTGACCCGGTTCGGGATCCCTCACCAGGTCAAAGGTGAACTCGCTGCGTCCCGCATGCACCAGGGTATAGGCAAACTCCACGGGTTCCCCGTTCTCAATGAAAGCCAGGTCGGTGAGCAAATGAAGCGGGCTCCCCTTGCTCACTCCGAGAAGGCTTGCCGACTCGGGGTCCGCGACAACGATGTGCAGCGTACGCCGGGCGCGCGCGATCCGCAAGCCATAGTGGTCTTCCAGGATGTGAAAGAGGGATTCATCGGTGAAATCCACCGCTTCCAGGCCCGGACACAGGTCGGCACGCACATTGATCATATCAATCATGAACGGTTCACCATCCAGGGTACGCAACCGTTTGAGCCGGACGACGGGTGATCCTGAAGAGATGGTGAGGGCTTGAGCGACGTCATCAGGAGCGGGACTCAATCCCATCTCCAAGACACGGCTCCTGACGTGGTGACCCTTGCGGGTCATATCCTCAGAGAACCCCAGGAGTTTGTAGGCTACGGATAGGCCGACCTTGGGTTCCGAAACGAAAGTCCCCTTCCCGTGCACCCGCTTCACCCGGCCTTCTTTCTCCAGTTCATCCAGAGCCTGACGGACGGTAAAGCGGCTCAGCCCCGTCATGGCAACAAGTTCTTCTTCTGGGGGCAACTGGCAGCCGGGGCTTAAGTGGTTGGTCTCAATCAGCTCCAGGATAGATTGCCGCAACTGGGCATAGAGGGGGAGAGGATTAGATCGGACGATCTTTATGGCCGGAGTTTTTTGCAAGGGGACCATACATTCCTCTGGACGTCTGGACGTCTTAGTGTAGATTATACCATGCTTACGTGGGATTGTCAAGCATAAATCTCGCAATTTTGGCCGTGTCAAAGTCATGAGGTGGAGCACAGGGATGCCGCTCTTGGCTCTCGGAGGCGTTCACCGTCGGTTGCCGTGCGCGCCTCGCTTGCACCTAGTCGGCGTCGCTTGCACCCAGTCGGCGCAAGCC
>JADYZS010000271.1 GCA_020853075.1 Anaerolineae bacterium
AGCGGCAGGGAAAAATAGAACGTGCTCCCCTTGCCCACTTCGCTTTCGGCCCAGATACGTCCCCCGTGCAGTTCTACGAAGCGACGGCTGATCGCCAGGCCCAGGCCGGCCCCTTCGCGCCGTCGCCGTAACGACCTGTCCACCTGGTGGAACTCGTCAAAAATCCTGGGCAGTTCCTCCGGGGGGATGCCGATGCCGCTGTCGGCCACGCTGACGACGCACTCCCGCTCTTTAACCTCCACCGCTACCGTGATGGAACCCTTCTCGGTGAAGCGGGCTGCGTTGCTCAGGAGGTTGAGGAGCACCTGCCGGATACGCGTCCGGTCAAAGGACAGCGTTGGGAGTGAGGCGGGTAAGTCGGCTTCTAACTTGGCCTCTCTGCCCCGCATCAGGCCGCCGATTGTGCTCATCGCCTCCTGGATGGTGGCAAGGAGGTCGGCTTTCTCCGCGCGCAGCGGCATCTGCACCCGATCTATGCGCGCCAGATCAATGACGTCGTTGATCAAGTCCAAGAGCTGGCGGCTACTCTGGTAGATTTGCAACACATCCTGCTTCAGCGTAGTGGGCCATTTCATCCTACCATATACGTCGGGCGTCAGGTAAATCATCTCGCTGAAGCCCATGATGAGGTTGAGGGGCGTGCGCAGCTCGTGACTGATGTTCGCCGCGAATTGCTCCTTCATCTGCCGGGCTTCTTCTGCCCGGAGCCGCGCCACCGCCAGTTCGTACCCTGTGCGCTCCAACCTGTGGGTTGTCTCCGTGAGCGCGACTACCGTTCGCTTCAGTTCCTCGTGCTGTAAGCGGAGTTCCTCCAATAGCCCGCTGGCCCGCTCCTCGCTGTTCCAGGCCCACGCCAGGGCCACGTAAAGCCCCTTTGAGGAGACCCACTGCACACCCGTGGTCAGCCAGAGTAGGACGATGGCAGAGAACAATTCCCCGGCGAAAGGGAGAGAGAGCCCCAAACAGGCCGTGCTCAGGATTGCGGCTGTGAAACCAAGCCGAGGGCTGATGGCGTAGTTGGCAATGACGATGAGGAGGGAGAAGAAAGGCACGAACGGGCTGGAGAATACCCGCAATGCCAGCCAGAGACTGAAGATAGGCCCGAACAGTAGAACAATCCGCGATACCAGAGGATAACGACGGCGACAGAAATACGCGATGAAGCCTTCGGCGAAGAGCGAAAGGAATACGAGGGCACGTTCATTGCCAAAGTAAAGGTCGGGGAGGGTGGTAGCCGCAGCCATGCCGCCCAGCAGAACCAGCATCAAGGCGACGGTAACGATGACCTCCTGCTTCAGTTCCTCGGCTTCGGCTTGCACACCTATCGTGTTGCGGACGCTCACCCTGCTCCCCGCCATTGGTGTTTTCTCCCTTCTTCAGCCTTTGTACGACTCCAGCAGCCGCCAGCCGGATTCAGTGAACTGCGTCAGGGTGCGTTGTGTCAGTCCGAATGTGATGAACTCTGCCGGTGTCATGCCATCAGGCTCGTACGCCTTCACGAACTCCGGCACGCGTGCGAGGCGGGCAATGACGTCCGGCGCAACCGGAGCGGCAATGTGCGCTTCGCGTGGGACGCCTGGCTGGAGCAACGCCGCCTGGATCGTGGGATGGATTGACATAATCAGATCGGCACCGGCCAATTCTATCATGTGATACATCCCGCGCAGGGCAGCCACCAGGAGCACTGCTTCGTAGCTCCGATCCTTATAGAGAGTGTAAGCCCGCTTGGTCACGGCGAGACCGGCCAACCGTACGTCGGCTTCGGTGACATCGGCCTTCTGATCCAAGACGACGTCGCGCAGGTAGTCGTCCAGCCGGCCGATCATGATGACGGCGAAGCAACGGCCCGTCGGCTTGCCAGCCCGGCGAGCACGAGCGAGCCCGCGCCGGTACCGTTCTGCGATGGCGATGACCTGGGGCACTGTAAAGGAGACCGTCGCGGTGACGGTGATGCCTTCGGCAGCACATTCCTCAAGGACGTCCAACCCCGCTGCCGTAGCAGGGAGTTTAACCGCGATGTTTGGTGCCCACGCGCTGAAGCGGTGGGCCATGGAGGTCATCGCCTTCACGTCGGCAGCCCGAGCCGGGTTCACCTGGGCACAGACGTAGCCTTGTTGTCCGCCTGTGCGCTCATAGACCGGCAGAAGTCTCTGGGCCGCACTCCGTACGACGACGCCCATCCATTCCTGGGCTTTCTCCTCCGCTCCCAGGCCGTCGGGCTGTGGCGGCAGCGCGCGCGCCCATTGCTCCGGGTGGGCGCGCAACGATAGGTAGGTGAGCACGGGATTGGTGGTGACCCCTACGGCTCCCTGGGTCAGTCCACGGCCCAGTTCTTCGGGTTCTGCCGAATCGTGCCACCAGGCCGTCGTCGTCTCGTTCGCCAGCCACTGCAAGTAACTCGTTTCTGTCACGGTTGCCCCCTTGTTGAGTGATGGTCCCGTTGATGGAGATAACCATTGTGCTACAAAGATTATATCACAACCGCGATAATCTTCCTCTTACCATTATAGCGACGTCCCCGGCGCGTTTGCAACGCCTTTTCGCCAATGATCTGCCAACAGCCTGCCAAGAGCCTTCAGGTTTTCGCTCCTGCAGATTTGTGACGCCTGGTACAATTTGTGACACGCGGAACGATATGACATAAGTCATTGGAGTTGAAGGCCAGGCATGATAGTCTATGACATAAGGTTCCACGTTGCAGCAGCATTTTATACACGATTTCCACCCAATACTATCCATCAAAAACACATAGGCCGCGAGGAGGCGAGTATGACTAAGACCGTCGTGAGTCTGCCCACCATGTATGCGGACCATCACGTGACCGCGGTGCGGCGGCTCCTTTTAGCCCACCCTGGCGTGCAGGGCGTGGTAGCCAGTTCGGCCTTTTTGCAGGCGGAGATTGAGTACGATCCGGGTGCGATGTCGTCAGCAGAGATACGCCGTGTCCTTGCGGAAGCAGGTTACCCGGAGGGGGATGGCGCGTCGCCATCTTTGCCCAGGGCCAATGGCCGCGGCGACCTGGCGTGGGAGCGGCTAGGCGTGCGCGTCACGCGATCCCATCCGGCAGACCCGAAAACACCAGGCTAATCGGCCAGAAACTTGGAGGAGCATACACCATGCCAAAAGAACAACGAGTGCGCACTATTGACCCCGCAGCCGCAGCCGTGCTCGCCCGTGCCGATGCCCTCGGCATCTCTACCGCTTTCAGCCGCGCAGAGGTGATGAAGCCTTGTCCCATCGGTTCAGGCGATGCCGGTCTCTGCTGCAAGAACTGCTTCATGGGGCCGTGCCGGATCACGAAGGATGGCCAAGTGGGCGTTTGCGGCGCGACGGTGGAGACCATCGCCGCGCGCAACATGGCCCGCGCCGTGGCTGCCGGTTCATCTGCCCACTCTGACCATGGGCGCGACCTGGCTTTCACACTGGAAGCAGTCGCTAAGGGTGAAGCTCCAGGCTACGAGATTCGCGACCCTTTCAAGCTGCGACAGGTTGCTGCTCAACTCGGTATTCCCCTGAACGAGCGGAGTGTTTATGAGATCGCACGCGATGTGGCAGAGGTGGCGATCAAGGAGTTCGGCCAGCAGCGAGGCAAGTTAGCCTGGATCAAGCGTGCGCCCCAGAAACGACAGGAATTGTGGGCCCGTTTGGGCCTTATCCCGCGCGGCATTGACCGCGAGGTGGTGGAAATCCTGCACCGCACCCACATGGGCGACGACCAGGATGCCGAACACATTCTGATGGCCTCCATGCGGACGGCGCTGGCCGATGGTTGGGGCGGTTCCATGTGGGCAACCGACTTCTCGGACATCCTCTTCGGCACGCCCAGCCCCCGTCTGGCGCAGGTGAACCTGGGTGTTCTGAAAGATGATCAGGTCAACATCGTCGTACACGGTCACGAGCCCCAGTTGTCGCTCATGGTCACAGAGGCAGTGCGCGATCCGGAGTTGCTGGCTTACGCACGCAGCAAAGGCGCCAATGGCATCAACCTCTGCGGCATCTGCTGCACCTCTAACGAAGTCCTCATGCGGCAGGGCATCCCCTCAGCCGGTAACTTCTTGCACCAGGAACTCGCCATCCTCACCGGCGCGGTGGAAATCATGATGGTGGATGTGCAGTGCATCATGCAGGCCCTCAACGACGTGGCGGGCCGCTACCACACGAAGTTGGTCACAACCTCGCCGAAGGTGAAGATCGCGGGCGCACTGCACATGCCCTTTGAGCCGGAGACCGGCTTTGAGACGGCGCGACAGATCGTGCGCCTCGCGATAGACAATTTCGCCAACCGCGGCGAAACGCACATCCCCAAGGAGTTTGAGGATCTGGTTCCCGGCTTCAGCCACGAGTACATCGGCTACATGCAGGGTGGTGTCTTTCGGGGGTCTTTCCGCCCACTGAACAACGCGATTGCGGCAGGTCGCATCCGGGGTGTAGCGGGCGTCGTCGGCTGCAACAACGCGCGCACGACCCAGGATCTGGCCCACAACACGGTGGTGAAAGAACTCCTTGCCAACGACGTATTGGTGGTGCAGACAGGTTGTGGGGCGATTGCCAATGCCAAGTACGGGCTCCTGGTGGGCGAGGCGGCGATGGAGTATGCCGGGCCGGGGTTGCAGGAAGTCTGCGAGGCCATCGGCATCCCGCCTGTCCTTCACATGGGTTCCTGCGTGGATAACACCCGCATCCTGACCGTCCTCAGCCAGATGGCGACGGAAGGCGGACTTGGCGAGGACATCAGCGACATCCCCGCGGTTGGCATCGCGCCCGAATGGATGAGCGAAAAGGCCATTGCCATCGGCACTTACTGCGCGGCGTCGGGCGCGTACGTCCTCTTTGGGGTTGGCTCGCCAGTGGAATTCAGCCAGGAAGTCACCCGCATCATGAGCGAAGGGTGGGAAGCAACGGTCGGCGGAAAACTGGAGTTCGTGGAAGACCCACAGGAAATCATCCGTCGCTCGCTGGATCACATAGACAAGAAGCGAGCTGCGTTGAGATTGCCGGCCTACGATCCGGCCCGCTTCGGTCAAAGCGGCGACGAGCCATTGCAGAACTACTTCTCTCTACCCATTGAGGAGCAGCAGGCGCTGCTATACGGAACGCCGAGCCACGAGCACGCCCATACGCACGATCAAGGGCATAGCCACGACCACGGACACAGCCACAACTAGGTAGGAGGGGAGGCCATGTCACGTTACATCGCTACACGAGCCATTCGCGGGGCCAACCTCATCGTACAAGAGGCGCAGGCTCTGTTGGATAAAGCCCTGGCGGAGAAGGGACCGCAAACCCCGGTGGCTTTTCCGAACACCGCCTACTACCTGCCCCTCATCAACGGCTTGTTGGGGCAGGAAGTGAGCACGCTGGAAGGCCTCGTGCCTGTGATGGCGCGAGCACAGGAGTTGCTGCACCCGCTACCCGCCTCGCACCGTTGGACTCCCTACCTGGGTGAGACGCTGGATTCCGGGATTGCGACGCTGCTGGCCGAAGAGACCATCATGGCGGTTCGCTACGTCTATGGTGAACAGCCGGAGCGGATGCCGGGCTTCCATCTGGCAGGGAGTTTCACCAGCCCTGACGAGCCGGGCAAGAATGGCGCCGGACACCTCAACGGCCCGATTGATGACGTGCAATTGCGCGCCTGGGGCATCCAGCTGGTGGACGGGCGCATGCCCGGCTTTGCTGCCATCGTAGGGTGCGCAAAATCCAACGAGGTGGCCGTCAAGATCGTGCGCGAACTGCAACGGCGCAACATCCTCATCTTCCTGGCAGGCAACGTCAACGGTCGCTCCATCATCCACCAGTTGCAGGAAGAAGGGGTGGAGATGGGGTACGACACCTACATCGTCCCCTTCGGTACCGATACCATCTCCGCCATCTATGCCCTCGGCTTCGCCACCCGCAGCGCGCTGACCTTCGGTGGTCTCAAGGGAGGCCAGGCGCGTGAGGTGCTCCTCTACAACCGGGCGCGCGTCTTCGCGTTCGTTCTTGCCCTGGGCGAGGTGGACGATCTCAAATATGCGACTGCTGCCGGTGCGATCAGTTATGGCTTCCCCGTCATTGCGGATACCATCATCCCGCAGATTCTGCCCACTGGCGTCACTCAATATGAGCACGTGATCTCCATGCCGTTTGACCAGATCCCCGGCGCGAATGACCTGGAGAGGGCCGAGAAACTGGTGCAGAAGTGTATTGAGGTGCGTGGTGTCAAGGTGCGCGTCACTGAGGTCCCCATTCCGGTTCCCTACGGGTCGGCTTTTGAGGGCGAGGTGGTGCGCAAGAACGACATGCGGGTGGAGTTCGGCGGCAAGTACAGTCGCGCCTTTGAGTACCTGCGCATGGCCGGCTGGGATGAGGTAGAGGACGGCAAGATACAGGTCGTCGGCCCCGACATCTCAACCGTGCCGGAGCAAGGCCACATGGACATGGGCATCGTGGTGGACGTGGCCGGGCGCAAGATGCAAAAGGACTTTGAACCTGTGTTGGAGCGCCAAATCCACTACTTTGTCAACGGGGCCTCCGGCGTCCAACACATCGGCCAGCGCGACATCGCCTGGATTCGTATCTCCAAAGCCGCTGCCGAAAAGGGTTTCAACCTGCGCCACTTCGGTGATATACTCCACGCGCGCCTCCACGCCGATTTCGGTGCGATTGTGGACAAGGCGCAAGTCACCATCTATACCGACCCGCCCAAAGTGGCAGAATGGCTGGAGCGGGCCCGTGCCGCGTACAATGAGCGCAACGTGCGCATGGCAGGCATGAAGGACGAAGACGTACCTGAGTTCTACACCTGCACCTTGTGCCAGTCCTTCGCGCCCACCCACGTCTGCATCGTCTCGCCGGAGCGCGTGGGTCTGTGCGGCGCGTACTCCTTCCTGGACTGCAAGGCTTCTTATGAAATCAACCCCACCGGGCCTAACCAGCCCATCGTCAAGGGGAGGCTGATAGACCCGGAGAAGGGATATTGGGAGGGCCTTAACGCCGTCGCGGTCAAGAACTCCCAGGGCAAGGTCAACGATGTGGCGATGTACTCCATCATGGAGAACCCGATGACCGCCTGCGGCTGCTTTGAGTGCATCGTCATGCTCATCCCAGAGACCAACGGCGTCATGGTGGTCAGCCGTGAAGATACCAGCATGACCCCAGCGGGCATGACCTTCAGCACGCTGGCGGGCATGGCGGGCGGCGGCCTGCAAACGCCCGGTGTGATGGGCGTCGGTAAGTATTTCCTGACCAGCCCGAAATTCATCAAGGCTGACGGCGGCTTCAAGCGTGTCGTGTGGATGTCCTCATTCCTAAAGGAGAGCATGGCCGACGCGCTGAAGGAAGTGGCTGAGCGCGAGGGCGTGCCCGACCTCGTTGATCGCATCGCGGATGAGCGGGTCGCGACGACGGTGGACGAGTTATCCGCCTGGTTGGAAGAGCACGGCCATCCTGCCCTGATGATGCCGCCCATATTCTAGGTCGGGTTTTGTAGGGGTGGGCCTGTGTGCCCACCCGCGATGGGCGACCCATAGGGTCGCCCCTGCCTGGTGGGGTGCAATTGTGTCAACCCTCCTTGTCCGTGACGTAATGCGCATCGGTGTCCCCAACTGCCGGGATGACGTTTCGTTGTCCGAGGCCGCCCGTCTCATGGCGGAGGGTGGCCTCGGCTTTTTAGTTGTGCTGGACGAAGACAGCGAGGTCGTGGGCTGGCTGGATGAGGCGATGCTGGCCCGCCACTTCACGAAGGATTACGAGAAGTTGACGGCAGGCGTGGTGATGAATTCCGATATCCCTCGCGTACCGCCGGACATCCCCGCTGCTGCCGCCGTGCAGATCATGCTGGATCAGGGCCTGCAGCAACTTTTTATCCTGCACGAGAGCCCAGGTCCCGCGCGCGCGGCGGCAGTGTTCACCCTGCGCAACCTGGTGCGTGTGATGGCTGGTCTGCCGCGTGAGGAAGGCCTGGGCGTCGGTGCGCCACGCAGAACGGCGATGGACGCGTTCCGTGACCGTTACACCAAGCCATAGCGATCAGTTCTATGCGTCATTGATTCCTGCTCAAGGAGAGACCAGATAACCATGAGCCTGGAACTCGTCACTGAGAAATGGAGTGGACAAGTGCGCGAGATTACCCTGGGCGCAACGAAAGCCCAGGGCGGTACTCGCACCCGCACCGTCACCATAGGCGGAGAGTCAACGCTCCCCTTCTTGACGTTTGAGGGGCAGACTCCTCATCCTCCGGCTTTCGCCATAGAGATCGCAGACCGACCCCCCGCGGATTGGTCGCCTCTGCTCTTGGAGGCTTGGGGCGACGTAGTGAAAGACCCGGCGGCATGGGCCAAAGCCGCGGAAGAACTGGGAGCCGATCTCATCGTACTCCATTTCATGGCGCCGGAGGGCAGCAACGGCCACGGCAGCCTGGGCGCGCACGCGCGAGCAACCGTCCGCCGTGTGCTTCAAGCCACCGGACTCCCTCTGATAGTCTTTGGGCCGGGCCAGCCGGAGGCCGACAACGAAATCCTGATGGCTGTCGCCGAAGAAGCAAAGGGTGAA
>JADYZS010000272.1 GCA_020853075.1 Anaerolineae bacterium
AGAATGAACGCGCCATGGGCCTCGCGCGCCAGTCTCTCTAGCACGGGGCCCAACACACGACAGGGCCCACACCAGGGGGCCCAGAAATCCACCACGACCGGCACTTGCGCCGAACGCTGAAGCACCGCGCTCTCAAAAGTGCTATCGCTCACCTCTATCATCACATCGGTCTGCGTCTGTTCCACAGCAATTCTCCCGACAGGTAAATGTGTACGGCCATAGGATACGCGAAATCGGCCAGAGACGCAAATTTGGGCTATTGCCGTATTGCATAATTACACCCTCATGGAATGAGGAGGGAGATGAGATAGGTTCAGTGTGCGATAAAAGTCGCAGACAGGAGACGAGCAGCAGTAGTAAGATAGCGAAAGACAACACACATTAGGAGACCCAACATGAGGGCAACCGAAGTACTGATGCAGGAACATCGCGGCATTGAACAAATGCTCGGAATCGTTGAGGCCGCAGCCCAGCGATTAGAACAAGGCAAAGAGGTTCCCGCGCACCTTTTTGAGGGCGCGGTAGACTTCTTCCGCGGCTTTGCCGATGCCTGCCACCACGCGAAAGAGGAAGAAAGGTTGTTCACCACGCTGGAAGAGCATGGCATCCCGCGCGCCGATGGCCCCATCGGCGTCATGCTGGCGGAACATCAGGAAGGCCGCCGCTTTATCCGTGGTCTGGCGGAGGCCACGGAGCGATACGTCCGTGGTGACCTCACAGCCAAGCCGCTCCTGATTGCCAACGGTCGTGGCTATGCCAACCTGCTGCGCCAGCACATCTACAAAGAAGATAATATCCTCTTCCCGTTGGCCGACCAGGTGCTTCTACCTGCTGAGCAGCAGAATCTGGTAGCAGCCTTTGACGCCATTGAAGTAGAGCGAACCGGCATCCAGGAGCACGAACGCTACCACCGGATGATTGACGACCTGAAGCAGTTGGTCGCAGGCTGGGGCAATTAGGGCCTGTGCCTGAGGCTATTTACCCGAAGGCAGGCTACAACGCGTCGCTGAGGAGCAGGCATGCCCACGCGTCCGTAGCCTCATCGTAGAGCAACCGGAACCGGCGACCATCGGGCGTGATGACACGAAAAGCGCGCCCGGACGGTGTGCGCCAGGCCCGCTCAACGGCAGAGACCAGGAGCCGCGCACCTTCCCAAACGAAGGTGCGCGGCTCCTGGGCATAGGTATGGCCGGAGTAACACTCAACCGTTGTGCTCTCGGTTTCCGTTGGACATCTCACTGAAATCTACCTGGGACGAGTCACCCACGTTCAACTTGAGGTAACGACCCCGCACCAACGCCGACTTGCCGATGAGAGAACTGTCCAGCACGGCGTCCTCAATGGTCGCGCCCTCGTCAACGATGGAATCCCGAATCACCGAGTTGACGACCGACGCTTTGGCCGCGATGGTGACGTAAGGGCCGACGATAGAGTTGACGATGCGTGCCGAAGCCGCGATGTGCACCGGCGGCACGATAACGTTGTTCTGGATTTTGGCAGAGGGGATATTGTCGTGGCCGTGCTCTAACAGATAGCGGTTGGTGTGCAATACTGTCTCCGGCTTGCCGCAATCCTCCCAAACGTCAGTCTGTCTGGGGACAAAGCGATTGCCGCGATCAATCATGATCTGGAACGCATCGGCGAGGAAATACTCGCCCTGGGTCTTGATCTCCTTTGCCATCAACTCATCAATAGCCGAGATAAGGTCGGCCCCTTCTCGTACCCAATAGACCCCGATCACGGCCAGCCGATGTTCAAAACTGGCCGGCTTCTCCACCAGCCGCGTGATACGCCCGTTCTCCACAATAGCGACGCCGAAGCGACGAGGATCGTCCACTTCTTTGACGAAAAGGACGCCATCTGCTTCTTCATTGCGCAGCGCAGCCAGGTCTGTCTCAAAGATGGTGTCCACGAAGACGATGAGGACAGGCCCGTGCATGTGATCGCGCGCCAGCCAGATGGCGTGCGCCTGACCCAATAATTCCTTCTGCTCCACAAAACGCGCCGGGAAGTGGTAGTTGCTGCGCACGTAGGCTTCAATCTGGTCGCCCAGGTAACCTGTCACGAAGACCATCTCCTCCACGTCAAGCCCTTGCAGTTTGTCCAGGATGTGGCCGAGCACCGGCTTACCGGCGACGTTAACCAGCGGCTTAGGCTTGGTGTAGGTGTGGGGCCGGAGGCGGGTGCCGAATCCGGCCAGGGGGATAACGACTCTCATGCGTGTTGGCCTCCTCCGTTGAGGCGATTAATCTCGCATTGCCTACGAGTTCTAGGCACTGCGATTCCACTGCTCAATTGTTCTCCTTTTGCCAGTTAGCCAGACGCCTACCTACAGAAATCCGGTACGGGTTCATCTCAATAGCCTGTTTTAGATACGCCACAGCCTCTGGTCTGTTGTTGGACTTATAAGAGACGAACGCCTGTCCAATCAGTAATGTGTCAATCGTTTCCTTACCCTGCTTTCTGGCTTCGGCGTTCGCCGTCTCAAATGAGCGATGTGCTTTATCGAGACGACCTTCGCTTAGATAGGAGCATCCGCTTAAGAAGTAGGTTGTCCAGATATCCTTGTTATTCCTATCCCGAGACGCCCCTTCGAGTACGTTTTGTGCTTCGGTGTTCCTGCCTAAGAGTATCAGAGCCAATGCCAGCGTATGGGCCACGAAAGGATCTAGAAACCTGCCTGACCGGTGTTTCTCAAGGACTTCAACTGCCTTGGCATACTCGCCACTGCTGATGTAAAGCCGGGCTAATAACTCGGCAATGAAGTCTTTTTTCATGCGTTGATTGCTAGGAGACCATGGGAATCTAAGAGCAGCGACAAGATACTGCTTGGCCTTGTCACGATGCTCAATGGCCCTTGGAGTATCCTTCTGACCGTTACCGCTGAGAATCCAATATCGGGCAAATGAGACTTTCCCGAGCCAGTATGACTTGCGAACACCCTCGATCACGCCGCTTACTGGTATCGTTATGTCCGCTTGAGGCTCATTGGCCTCTTTCAAGTCAGTAGCACCTTGTCTATCAGCAACACAACAGGCATGAAAGTAGCGCCATGCGTTATCCGCATTCTCTAGGTCCTTGGGATTGTAGGTAACGTTATCGCTCTCAGAAATGCCTTCGCGGAGCCCCAATGCATAGATTGCTTCATCCCAGTCGTTGACGATCATCTCATAGTAGGCGCGACCGGAATCATAGAGCGATTTGACGTATTCCTTGTGGTAACGCTTGCGCTTCTCGTTTTGCCTCTCATCCTGCGGCGCTAATGACTCCCAGATTCGCACAGCTTGTAGAAGAGAAACGATGCCTTGCAGACGTTTCTGCCTTGCAATCTCAGAGCGGTTTCCCGTGTCACTATCTTGTGGCCCAAAGAGGACTTGCCTTGGCACAATCCGTGCAAGCAAATAGCCCTTCCGGTAGTGATCAACGATACGGTTCGCGTCAAGTGATAATGCCTTGTCAAGATGCTCCAGTGCCTTGTCGATCTCTTCTCGGATATTTCCGTCTCGCCTACCCTTGGGCTGGCTGAGTTCTTGTACATTCTGGTAATATAGATACGCTAGAGTAGACCAATAGCCAGCGACATTTGGCGTTAGTTCGACACATCGCTTTCGGAGCATTTCGGTTTCCCGACGATATTGAGCCTGCTGCTGCAAGAACGCGCGCTTTCGCTTTTCGTCCTGGAATATCTCTTGCGGGATTCCCGAAGTCTCTGCCAATTTGCCGCACGCAAAACCGATAATACCCAGGATCTCAGCATCATTCCACAGAGTTGGCTGGTTTTGTGCAATCACCTCTACTGGCACGAACCTATCGTATATCCCGCGCCAGTCATTGCGCTGCTGCATCTGCTTCAGTTCTTCAAGAAGGGTGGCTTGAGAACCACCACGAACAACTGACGGGCTGTTTAACATGGCGTCAATTTGTTGCGCGCTGAGCACGCAGCAGAAAGGTAACAATCCTCCTTCCTCAATCAAACCGGCTTTCTTTAATTCAATCCAAGCGCGTTTTCTCAGCTCGCCGGAAGAAATCGCCATCTCGGTTTCCGTTGAGAAGCCAACTAAGACGCCCGCTGCCGTTTTTCTGAAGGACGTGACTACTAGCTTCTTGGCAGGACATTCACTTTTCTCCTTCTTGGCATAGATCCCGATGGCGCCATCAATGGACTCTGCGCTTAAGGATGTGAAATCAGGAAACAGGGTCGTTATCTCGTCCAGCCATTTGCCAGACCAAGCTGCCTGCCCATTTTGGAACAGTGACTCGCTCGAAGCGCGAATGAGCAGTGTGACTCCCATGGGATCGCGTCTCCTTGTGCATTGAGTTATGAGTGGATTTTTTGCACGCTGACACGATTACACATGCTCCAATGCCTGCTCCAAATCAGCAATCAAATCGTGCGCGTCTTCTATACCGACCGCCAGGCGCACCAACTCCTCGGTGATACCCAGCGACAAACGCACCTCTGGGTCTATTTCGTAGTACGACATGAGCGCAGGCTGCTCTACCAGGCTCTCAGCCCCACCGAAACTGGGCCCGATAGCAGGGATGCGAAGCGCATCTACAAAACGGCTGGTGGCCGGGCCATCGGCCTCCAACTCAAAACTGACCACGCCGCCGAAGCCGCCCATCTGCTCGCGGGCGATGGCATGATCGGGGTGGCTGGGAAGGCCGGGGTAATAGACGCGGCGCACGCGCGGGTGCTTCTCCAGGAAGTGCGCGACGGCCAAGCCGTTCGCGTTCTGCCGTTCTATCCGCAGAGCCAGGGTCTTCAGCCCTCGCAGAAGGAGATAGGCAGCGTGGGGGTCCACCACGTCCCCCATCATCCCCTGCGCCTCGTGCAGAGCCGTGGTCAAACCGCCTTTGCCTACCACCACACCGGCAAGGAGATCGTTGTGCCCACCCAGGTACTTCGTGCCGCTGTGGATGACCAGGTCCACACCAACGGCCAGCGGACGCAGGTTGATAGGAGTAGCCAGGGTGCTATCAATCAACGTGCGCACCTGATGCCGCCGGGCTATGTCGACCAGTCGCGGCAGGTCCAGCACGCGCAGGAAAGGATTGGTGGGCGTTTCGGAGAAGATGAGGCGCGTCTGTGGCCCGATGGCCGACTCTAGCACGCCGTAATCGCCTGCGGGCACTACCGTCGCTTCTACGTGCCACCGCCGGAGAAAGGAACCGACGAACTGGCGCGTACGGCGATAGCAATCATCGGTGACAACAAGATGGTCACCCACCGAAAGAAACGTCAACAGCGTGTTGGTGACGGCGGCCATTCCGCTGGCAAAGAGTACCGCGTCATCGCCTTCATCAAGTGCCGCCAGTTTGGCTTCGGCTACGCGCACAGTGGGGTTGCCATAGCGCCCGTATTCTTCCCGTTGCGGCACGTCCCAGAACATCCGCTCTTCTTTGTACTGAACCAGATCGGCGGTGTTGGCGAAGCGATACGTAGAGGTCTGGACGATAGGCGTGGTGAGCGCATGGTAGGGGTTGTCGCGCGGCTCGCCCCCGTGGACGCTGCGGGTAGATAGGCCGCCAGGCGGCGTTTCGGGCATAAACTGGTGTGGCTCCGTTCTGGGTTAGCCACAGTATATCACGTTCGCGGTCTTGTGGCAACGCAAAAGGGGGCCGCCTCGTCCAATGACGAGGCGGCCCATAAGATTCTCGGTTTCTATCGCAAGGTCAACACCGGAGGGCTCGTTTGCCCTTTAGATCCCTTCCTTGTAGATCAGCGGGAAGTAGAACTGTCGGTGTATCACAGGGCCCGATGTCGCCGTCGGGGTTGGTGTATCGGTCGGCAACTCGGTCGGCGTCGGTGTCGGGGTCGGCGTGTCAGTCGGCACCTCGGTCGGAGTGTCCGTCGGTGTCGCTGTCGGCGTGTCGGTCGGCGTTGGCGTCTCCGTATCGGTCGGCGTCGGTGTCGGCGTGTCGGTCGGTGTCGGCGTCGGTGTGGAGACCTGCAAGGCGAAGTTTTGGTTCAGTGCCTGTATGCCGCCGCTCACCGAGATAGGCCCACGAGAGGTCCCGCTGGTGGGCGTGTAACCCGCGGGCGGGACGACTTCCACCACGTAAGAACCGGCAGGCAGGTTGGCGAACACATAGTAGCCTGAGCTCGGTTCGGTGGTCTTGGACGAGTAGAAAGCGCCGTTGCGGTAGAGGTTGAGAGTGACCGGACTACCGATGCCCAGTTCGCCGAAATCGCAGCCGCCGCTGCCGTTCGTGTCAAGGCAGACGATGCCCGGAATGCGGTTACCGGGGCGGTAGCCGAAGTTCGCACTGGTGATCACGTTGCCACCGCTGATAGTGGCAGAGAACGGCAGGTTGTTCGTGGTGAGACCAGGGTCGGGGCTGAGAGGCACCGTCGCCCGGCGCACTGTCAAGGAGTACACGCCATCGGGCAGGCCGGTGACATCAAAGAGCCCGCCGCCGCTGGTGGTCACAGGGCCGTTCAGCGGGCCGGCGAAGTCCACGATGACGCCATCCAGACCCGCGTCAATGGGGTTGCGCGTGCGGCTGTCGTCCCTATCCCAGAAGACCTCGCCGCTGATCTCGCCGGTAGGCTGCGCGGGCGATGGGTTGAGACAGAGGCTCAGGTTGTACGTATATTCTGGGCCGCCTGCCAGGTCGCCAGAGACGGTAACACGGATATAGTAGGTGCCGGAAGAGCCGATGGTGAAACTGAGAGCCTCAGAGGCGGCAACTTCGGCAGGCACCCGGCCTGAGTCAGCCGTTGCCAGTACGTTATCGCCGCTATCTATGAGATCAATCACGCCATCCCACGAGAAGCCATCGCGCTCCGGATTCAGATCCAACGACACGAACACGACGTCGCCAGCGTTCGCGCTGAAGGAGAAGATGTCTCTACCGCCGGTGACAGGGATCGTGCCGGTGATTATGCCTGGGATCGTGGGGAAGGGGTTGGCATTTGCGATGGGGCTATTGGGCTCAGATTCCTTGCCGTACAATGGCCCCTGCGTAACCAGGCAGAGATAGTAAGGCGTGATGGCATCGTCACTGCCAAACTCGCTCACCCTCAAGAAATAGGTCCCCGTCGTCGTGATGGGATAACCGGCAATGCTAGACGAGAGACTTGTTTGCGAACCATCATCGTCGTCAGATTCCAGTACCGTGGCGCCATCGGTGCCGAGGAGTTCCAGTAAGGAATCGTTGCCGGTCGTGCTCGCGTCGGTGGCGGCATAGGCAAAGACACGCTCGCCGGCCGACGCCGAGAAGGAGTAATAATCCACATCGCCAACCGGGGTAATCTCACCGGAGACGATGATGCAGTCAGTAGCCACGGACTGGGCTTCTGTATAGAAGTTGTTCGGTTCAACTTCCGCGGTGACGGCAAGGACTCCCGCTGGCGCAGCCTTTGCAGAGGCTACGGCATTCTGGGCAGGAGCCTGCGCCCTCTCGGCGAAGACAACGGGGCCGATAAAGAGAGCGGCGAGAATCAAGAGGAGAGCCAATGCAGCGACCAGGTACTTCGGACGCGCCGATAGAGACATGATGCTGACCTCCTTTGCTTGGTGGCTGCCCGAAGGCAGTGACTATGGTAAAGCGAAATAGGCAATGAACAGTCAATAGTATAAACGCAACGCACAGCAAAAGGTAACGGCCACAAAGAACTATCGTCGCGTGACGCAGGCACCACGGCGCACACACCCATTATACCACAGGTTGTCAAGTTCTAGTATTTAATTTTGTTAATCTACGAGAGATATTTCCGGTAGATTGTTGCCAGGATTCTGTTACCATCGCACAGCCCCGTACCTGTCTGGGCGCGCTTGACGCCAAACCGTAGCCATCCTATAATGTGTCACAGACAGCCGGCACCAATGCCAGGCGCGTTCTCGCCTGGGAAAGAAAAAGCCGTAGCCTATCTGGAGAGGAGGCCTGAAATGCCACAGGGATACCACGGGAAGATGTTGCACGTTGACCTGACAAAGCACCGCTGGGAGGTGGAAGAACCGTCGGAATCGTTCTACCGCACCTACATGGGTGGCTCTGCCCTCGCCGTCTATTATTTGCTGAAGGAGATGCGCCCCGGCGTGGAGCCTCTCAGCCCCGAAAACGTCTTGGTCTTCGCCCTCTCCGTCCTCACTGGCGTGCCTATTCACGGCAACTCCAGGGCTACGGCGGCGGCGCGCTCGCCGTTGACCCTGGCCGTGGGCGATTCGCAGGCCGGTGGTTTCTGGCCCGCCGAGGCGAAGTTCGCTGGCTACGATGGTATCGTTCTCAAAGGTCGCGCACAAAAGCCCGTCTATCTCTGGATCAACGATAGCGAGGTGGAGATCCGGGACGCGTCGCACCTGTGGGGACTCAACACTGGCGACACGATGGATCGCATCCGGGAAGAGGTGGGCGACGCCAAAGCAGAGGTCGTCGGCATCGGCCAGGCGGGCGAAAACCTGGTGCGCTATGCCGCCATCATCAACATGGCGAACCGCGCCCATGGTCGCACTGGCATGGGCGCCGTCATGGGGAGCAAGAACCTGAAAGCCATCGCCGTGCGCGGCAAGCAGCGCCCAGAACTGGCCGACCGGAAGACGGTATTGGAACTGGCGAAATGGGGCACGAAGAACATAGACGACATCATCGGCGGATTGTCCAAATACGGCACGGCGAACATCGTAGAGTCGCAGGATTTCAACGGCGGGCTCCCGACTCGCAATTTCACTTCGGGCACGTTCCGGGGCTTTGAGAACCTGACCGGCCCCAGGATGTACGAGACGATCCTCAAGGAGCGCGATACCTGCTACGCCTGCGCGACCAAGTGCAAGCGAGTGGTGGAGGTGAAGAATCCCGACGGCAGTCTACGGGTGGACCCCAGGTTCGGCGGGCCGGAATACGAGGGGCTCGCTACCCTGGGGAGTTATTGCGAGGTAGATGATCTCGTCGCCGTCTCTGAAGCCTTCCAGCACTGCAACGCCTACGGCATGGACGTCATCTCCTGCGGCGCGACCATCGCCTGGGCCATGGAGTGCTATGAGCGCGGGCTCCTAAATAAAGATGACACTGGCGGCATTGACCTTCGCTTCGGCAATGGGGAAGCGCTGGTTCAGGCCGTCCATGCCATCGCGCTGCGCCAGGGAAAACTGGGAGGCCTGCTGGCCGAAGGTTCGGCGCGGGCGGCGCAGAAGATAGGCCGGGGGAGCGAGGAGTTCACCATCACGGTGAAAGGGCAGGAAGCGCCTGCCCACATGCCCCATGTAAAGCGCTCTTTGGCCTTGATCTATGCCGTCAATCCCTTCGGCGCAGACCACATGTCCAGCGAGCACGATCCCCACTACGACTCCGGCGCGTCTCGTCAGGACAGAGAGCGGCTGGCCGAACTGGGCCTGATGAACCCGCAAGAGAGATACGTCTTGAACGAGGAGAAGGTGCGCTTTACTTTCTATTCCCAGTGCATGTACAGCGCGCTGGACACGCTGGGGCTCTGCCAGTTTGACTGGGGAGGCGCGTGGCAACTCTACGGGCCGAACCAGTTGGTGGACCTGGTGCGGGCGGTTACCGGCTGGGACGTGAGCCTGTTTGAGATCATGAAGGTTGGCGAACGACGGCTGAATCTGATGCGCGCCTTCAATGCCCGCGAAGGGATCGGGCGCGAGGAAGACCGGCTGACGAAGCGGCTGCACGAAGCCCTGAAAGGCGGCAACAGCGACGGAGTAGCCGTCACAAAAGAGGAATTGGAAGCGGCGAAGGACGTCTATTACGAGATGGCCGGTTGGGACGTCAAGACCGGGATGCCTCGTCGGGCCAAACTAGTGGAACTAAGCCTCGGCT
>JADYZS010000273.1 GCA_020853075.1 Anaerolineae bacterium
AAGTGGGTTCCTACGGTTTCTCATTTTGCCTCATCCTCTCTGGCTCTTACTCGCAGGCGGTTTGTACGTATAAGAACGTGGATGTCCCTTATGATAGTTCCGCGTTGACGGACAGTATAGACGATGCTCTCTCTGAAATGGCACTACCCCCATAGTAGCAAAGAGCCAGGCACTCGCCTGGCCCCTCTTTTCTCTCCCCGCTCCTCACATCTTCCTGCCGATGAAGTCCACCTCGTAGCCGGCGGAGCGCAGCATCAGCGCGATCTCGTCCAGGTCGCCGTTGGCGAGCCAGCGGTTGGCTCCCGTCTCCCAGCGCATGCGGCCTTTCAACGCATCCTTGATCTTCTGTTTCTCGTCCGGCTCAAAAATCATCGCCTTGGTAGCCCGGTTGATAGTGACGTTGGGCATGGTCTTACCTCCATCCCGCTTTGCGGGGCTTCCCCGCGGAGCGGGGCTTTCCCGCAGAGCGGGACATTCCCGCAGGGCGGGACCTTCCGCGCAAATTCTAACACCTTCCCCCCGCTTGTCAAATCTGTCGGCGTCGGGTATCATAGCACCATACCCCCCAGAGGCACATGCCTCCTAGAAATGCACGATGTGAGCCCTATTTATGTAGCCCTTGACCTGGAAACCACCGGCCTCAGCGCCGAGCGAGATACCATCTGGGAGGTCGGCGCGGTCAAATTCCGCCCCCTGGCCCACGGGCGCGACGATGAGGTGCTGGCTACCTGGTCCACTCTGGTGAACCCTGGCCGCCCGCTCCCCTTCAAGATCCAGCAACTCTCCGGCGTGACCGACGCGGACTTGAAGGGCGCGCCAGAATTGAACCAGGTCCTGCCCCACCTGCTACGCTTCGTGGGCGACCATCCTATCCTGGGCCACAACGTTGCCTTTGACCTCAATTTCCTGCGCGCCAGTGGCCGCTTCCTGTTCAACCCCTTGCTTGATACCTTTGAGCTTGCCAGCATCCTCCTTCCCCGGCAGAGCCGCTACGACCTGGGCGCGCTGGCCGAGGGGTTGAAGATACAGGTCTCCGTGCGCCACCGTGCCCTGGAGGATGCCCAGACGAGCCGGGCCCTCTTCCTGGCGTTGTTGGAGGTGGGCGAGCGATTGCCGCTCCCCATCCTCACGGAGATCAACCGCTTGGCCGCCGTGGGGCATTGGTCGCTGAAAGAGGTATTTCAGGAGTTGGAGCGGCGCGCCAGAGTGCTCGGCGGTAGCGGACGGCGCGCGCCCTCAGCAAGCGAGACCGAAGAGGCAGGGCCGCTCTTCGCCGCCTCTGCCGACGACCGGCCCCTGCGCCCACGCGATCCGCCGGAGCCGCTGGATGTGGACGGACTGGCGGCCTTCTTGCAGCCGAAGGGCGCGCTGGCCCGCGCCTTGCCGGGCTACGAGCATCGCGCGCCCCAGGTGGAGATGTTGCGCGCCGTGACGAACGCCTTTAACAAGAGCGATCACCTGATGGTGGAGGCGGGAACCGGCACGGGCAAATCGGTGGCCTACCTCATTCCGGCCATCCTCTATGCCCAGCAGAATCAGACGCGCGTCGTCGTTTCCACCAACACTATCAACCTGCAAGACCAACTCTACCACAAGGACTTGCCTCTGTTACAGCGGGTGCTCGGCATCGGCGATGCCGCTGATGAGGATTCTTCCGCGCCCTTCAAGGTGGCGCTGGTCAAAGGCCGCAGTAACTATCTCTGCCCGCGCCGCCTGAGCGCGCTGCGCAACGTGCGCGATCCGTCGCCCGACGAATTGCGGGTGTTGGCGAAAATCCTCGTCTGGTTGCCGACGACGACCACTGGCGACCAGGCCGAACTCTTCCTGCCGAGCGACCAGGATCGGGCCGTGTGGGCCAAAGTAGCGGTGGACCCGGACGGCTGCACGACGGATCGTTGCGCGCAGGAACAGAAAGGCCGCTGCTTCTTCTACCGCATCCACCGGCAGGCCGAGCGCGCCCACGTCATCGTCGTCAACCATTCGCTTCTCCTGGCCGACATCGCCGCGGAGAACCGCGTTCTTCCCGAATACAAGCACCTCATCATAGACGAAGCGCACCATCTGGAAGAAGCGACCACCGACCAACTCAGTTTCGCGGCGGATCGCGGCTACGCGGGCGCGCTCCTGGCGAGCATCTCGCCCCCCGGCACGGCACAAACGGGCGGCCTCCTGGGCGACGTGCTGGCCCGTTGCAAGTCCGCTTTACCCCAGGAAGCCTTTACCCTCGTCGGCGACATAGCGGCACGGCTGCAACGCGAGGTGGATCAGACCAGCGTGCGGCTTGGCGCGTTCTTTGAGGAAGTGGGTGAGTTCGTCAAAAGCCACCAGGAGGGAGCCAACGCGGAGGGTTACGACCAAAGGCTGCGCATCCTCCCCGCTACTCGCTCGCAGCCTGCCTGGTCGCAGGTGGAGGTCGCCTGGGACAATGCCGCGTTGCCCCTGCACCGCTTGGCGGACGGGATAGACCGGCTGCGCGGCCTCCTGACCGACCTGGACGTCTATGACATCTCGGACTTGGAGGGCCTCATAACCGACCTGGCCGCCTCGTCTCGGCAGCTGATGGTGTTGCACGAGCAGCTGACCGCTTTGGTCAGCGCGCCGTCGCCCCAATCCATCTATTGGGCGGAACTGGGCGGGCGCGGCCAGCGGGTCTCGCTCCACGCCGCGCCGCTCCACGTGGGGCCGCTGGTGGAGGAGCATCTGCTGAACAAGAAGGACACCATCATTCTGACCTCGGCCACGCTGCGCACGGCAGGGAGTTTCAACTTCATCCGCTCGCGCCTGAACGCGCACGACGTGCGCACCCTGACGGTTGGCTCACCCTTTGATTACGAGGCATCTACCCTCTTGTATCTCCCCACCGACATGCCGGAGCCAAACACCTCCGGCTACCAGCAAACGGTGGAGCGCACGCTGATCGCCTTGTGCAAGGCGACGCGGGGGCGTACCCTCGTCCTCTTCACGTCGCACAACCAGTTGCGCCGCACGGCCCAGGCTATCACGCCGCTGCTGGCCGATGAGGACGTCGTCGTCTATGAGCAAGGCGACGGCTCCTCGCGACGGCAACTCCTGGAGAATTTCCGCACGACGCCGAACTCCGTGCTCCTGGGCACGCGCAGTTTCTGGGAAGGGATTGACGTGGTGGGCGAGGCGCTCAGTTGTCTGGTCATCGTCCGCCTCCCCTTCGCCGTCCCCACCGACCCAATCTTCGCGGCCCGCGCCGAATCTATGGAAGACCCCTTCGGCCAGTACTCGGTTCCCGATGCCATCCTCCGCTTCCGCCAGGGGTTCGGGCGGCTCATCCGCAGCCAGACCGACCGCGGGGTCGTTGTCGCGTTAGACCGGCGCATCCAGAGCAAATCCTACGGCCAACTATTCCTGGACTCGCTTCCCCAGTGCACAGTGCAACGCGGGCCGCTGGCGAAATTGCCTAAGATGGCCGCCGAGTGGATTGATCTAAAATAAAAGCGAAACCACGGAGACACGGAGGACACTGAGAAAAGATTATACCTCCGTGCCCTCTGTGTCTCCGTGGTTAAAATTTATAACAGAGGCGACCATGCTCTACGAGAAGGGGTTGACCGACCAGATAATCGGGGCGGCTATCGCCGTCCATCGGGAACTCGGTCCCGGCTTGCTTGAGACTGCCTACCAGGCTTGCCTGGCTCAAGAGTTCTCGTTGCGAGGTCTCCCCTTTGAGCAGGAAAAGCCTTTGTCCGTTGAGTATAAGGGAGTACAGATAGATTGTGGTTACCGTCTTGACTTCCTCGTGGCTGGCAAGGTGGTAGTGGAACTGAAAGCAGTAGATGCCATTCAACCTGTCCACGAGGCTCAACTGCTGACTTATCTTAAACTGACCGGCTGCCGGGTTGGTCTGCTCATCAACTTCAACGTGCCAGCGCTCAAGGACGGCATCCGCCGTAGGGTACTATAGAATCAAAATTCAAAACTCCGTGTTCTCCGTGTCTCCGTGGTTTAGAACTATGCGTAAACCTTTAGCCTTCTTCCTGCGCGACTGGCGCATCCAGTCAAGTTACCCCATCGCCCTGGCTCTGGAGTTCGCCGGCATTCTCTTCACCACCTTCTTCTATTTCTTTCTCTCCCGGCTCTTGGGCAATGCGCCCGCGCCCTACCTGGCCGCGTACGGTGGCGACTACTTCGCCTTTGCCCTCATCGGCCTCTCGCTACAATTCTACAACGGTACAGGGCTTGACAGTTTCGTGCGCAGCGTGCGCGAGGCACAGATCACTGGCACGTTGGAGGCGATGCTCCTGACGCCGACCCGCCTCTCCACCATCATCCTCTCTTCGTGCCTTTGGGACTATTCGCTGACGACGGTGCGCGCCGGGGTAGCATTGGCAGTAGGAACGCTGCTGGTGGGGTTGCGCCTTGACCGAGGGAATCTAGGTGCGGCGCTGTTGATACTGCTCTTGACGATCATCGCCTTCAGCGGTATCGGCATCATCGCTTCGGCCTTCATCGTCGTGTTCAAGCGGGGCGACCCGGTGACCTGGTTCTTCAATGCCGCAGCGACGCTGGTCGGTGGTGTCTTCTATCCGGTGGAGATCATGCCGCAGCCGTTACAATGGCTCAGCAACTTCGTGCCTCTGACCCACGCGGTACGGGCCATGCGCCGCGCGCTTCTCCTGGGCATGCCGACGCGCGACCTCCTGCCCGACATCGGCATCCTTGCCCTCTTCTGTTTGATCCTCGTCCCTCTGAGCCTTTTCGTCTTCCGCCGGGCCGTGAACCGCGCTCGCCGCGACGGCAGCCTGACACATTATTGAAGCGAAGCCCTCACCCTTCTCCGCCCCTCCCTCTCCCAATTTTGGGAGAGGGAGGGGTGAAGGGGTAAGTGCGGGCCTGACTCCTTCTCTTCCTCTGCGTTCCCCGCGTACTCTGCGGCAAATTCCTTATGGCTTGATACCGCCATCCCACTCATCGCGCGTATCCAACTC
>JADYZS010000274.1 GCA_020853075.1 Anaerolineae bacterium
GCTGATCCATACGGATATGCAGCGCGGTTTCATTCGGGCGGAGGCAATCCCGGTAGAGCGGTTGTTAGAGGCTGGTGGCTTCGCCCAGGCGCGTGAGCACGGTTGGGTGAGAATGGAGGGACGCGAATACGTCGTGCAGGATGGCGACGTAATCCACATTCGCTTCAACATTTGACCCCTGATATTACTGCCAAGGAACAGGCTTCCACTCTGGGGCCCTTTCAAAGTCATGAAGTGGAGCGCAGAGGTGCCAATCTCGTTCCTCTGAGGCGTTCGCCGTCGGATTTCATCCGATGGCTTTGACAGGGCCCTACTTCCACTCAAAGGTGCGGCTCTCGCTGACCGCGCTGCGGGAGTCTTCAACCGGCTCCCACTTAACCTCGCGGCCCGTCTTGCGATACACCGTCACCGACCACGTCCCCTTGTGGTCGTATTTCATGGCGTCCAACAGATAGAGTGGCATCTCTACATTGGTCTCGCGGGTCCATTGATAGTCATGCCAGACCTCTCTATCATTCGGACGGAACAGAATCTTCACCACGTAGTATTCATCCTCCCGCAGAGCACCAACGTCCCTCCAGGAAAGCCGAGGCACGTCCAGTTTGCCACTGAACACCGCCCCATCTGGCGGCCCGATCAGCGCGGGCGCGGGGTAAGTGGCAGGGGGCGTGGTCGGCTCCGGAGTCGGGGAAACCTCCATGGCCTGCACTGGTGTAGGAGTGGAAGCCGGCGTAGAGATGGGAGGGATGGTGGGTGGGGGGGTGGGCGAGGGCCCGGTTGCCTGGGGTGGCGCGGTTGGCGACAACTGCGTGTTTCCTTCGGACGGCTTCTCAACAGGGGGCGACACTGCGACACCGGCAGGTGTACCGCCGTCCGGTGTCGTGCCATTGAGGACTCTTGGCAAGACGAAGAAAACCAGAAAGAGAGCGACCAACAGCGCGCCTCCCAGGAGGGCGAGGGGCCCCAGGGGTATCGCGGCTCTTCTCCCATTGAGGTTGACAACGACGACCGTCACGTTGTCGGAAGCGCCCTGTTGCAAGGCGAGATCCAGGAGGGCCCTGGCCGTCGTCTGGGCGGACAGCCGCTTCAACGCGGCCTGGGCTATAGCATCCTCAGGCACGACGTTGGATAGCCCATCGGTACACAAAAGGAGAACGTCACCGGGCATCAGCTCCTCTTGCAGCACATCCACCTGCACCTGTGGGCCGCTCCCCAGCGAGCGGCTGAGATGCTTGCGGTTGGGATGTTGCGCCGCCTCCTCCCTCGTCAGGCGACCGGCCCGCACCTCCTCGGCGGCCCAGGAATGGTCTTGGGTCAGGAGGTGGGCGACGCCCTCACGCACCAGGTAGGCCCGGCTATCGCCCACGTGCGCGATGACGCAGTGTTCTCCCTGAACGCAGGCGACTGTAATCGTCGTACCCATCCCGGAGAAGTCCGGCTCTGCTTGCGCCTGTTGGTAAATATCCGCATTGGTTCTCCGCACCGCTTCCAGGAGAGAGTGGGTGACATCCTGGAAGGCGTCGGCATAGTAGTGCTGGTGCACCAAGTCTGCCGCCTGGCTGGCCGCGCGCGCCCCACGCCCTTCGGAGCCGAGGCCATCGGCCACGACCACAAGGAACCCGCGTTCCGCGAGGAGCAAAGCCGGCAAAGCGGTGGCGACACGGAAGGCATCCTGGTTGAACGCGCGGAGGCCTCCGTGCGTCACCGCGCCTATATCCGGAACGGCCCCTCTTGGCATGAATGCCCTCCTGTTGTCCATTGACATCGCTCATGCGCGTCCGCATTCAGCGGGATGGAAGCGGCTTCACCTCACCACCTGGCGCACGTCAGGTGTCAGCGCCGGGCAACGCGGCCCGCCCTCGCCGAATTCCAAGCAGAGCGAATACCTTGCCAATGTCGGCGGCCCACTGACCCGATAGACTCGCACGTAGTACCGGCCTCCAGACTGCCCTTGAACCGAAATATGCTCCATCGTATTCCCTGGCTCGCCGGAGTAGCCGATCTGGCCTGCAGACTCAGGGGCGTTGTACAGCACCAGGTTGTAGTCGGAGCCGACGGGGATATTCCACAGCCACGCCTTAATCGCCGAGGGCCCATCTAGATCAAAGTAGTAGAAGTCCTCCTCATCAGTGGGCGGTGGGAAGAGGCCGTAGAGTACTACACCGGAACTCATCGGGCCCTTGGCGTCGCCGAAGCCATCGTTCGGCTCGTAAGGGTCCGACTGCGGTGTAGGTGTTGGCGTGGGGGTTGGGATCGCGCCCCGGAGGAGCATGGGTACGTAACCGCGCTGCCTCATGGCAAGCGGAGTCGGCGTGATCGTTGGCTGGACGTTGGGGAAGTTCCACGTCACCCGCATCCCCGCGACGAGCGTCTGGATCAACGGCGCGGCATAGGGCGGACTCAAGATGTAACCTGCCGGTGCCCGCGTCTCCTGAATCCGATAGGTACTGGGGGGCAGGTCAAACCAGTACTGCCCATCGCCGAGGGTGGTGAACGCCCCGACCCACTCGCCGGCCGGGTAGGTATAGACCTCCACCAGCGCGCCCCCGAGCCCAGGTTCCCCTGCCCCTCGGCTGCCGTTCCCATCCCGGTCGTGAAAGACGACCCCTTCCACGCGAGCCATCGTGGACGTCGGTCTAGGGGTGAAGGTCGGGGTGATCATCGATGGGGTAGGGCTGGGTGTGGCCGTGGGTGTCCGTGTCGGGGTAGGAGTGAAGGTAGGAGTGGGCCCCGGGCCCGTGAAATAGCGGGCCGCGTAGATGTCGTATTCCCACGGCGTCTGGCCGTCGGGATCGTTGCGCCCATCCTGCCAGGTCATGAGGTAGCGGACCCACTTGGCTGAATAGATGAGGTCTGGGTTGGACGCGCCGTAGCCTTGGGCTACGTAGTACTCTGAGCCATAGGGTACGCCGGTGCCATCCAGCCAACGCGCCATGAGATCAGCACTGGAGGCCGCACTCGTGCCGCCATAGTTGCGCGTGTCGGACCACAGAAGAAGGTAGCCAATAGTATTGCCAGAGTGCCATTCCACGGCAGGGCCGTATTGCTCGGTAAAGGCCGTGGTCATCGCCATCTGGTTGGTCTGAAAGCCGCCATCCGGCTTCACGCCTCTACCCCAGACCACACGGCGCCCCCCACCTGCCCGTTCATCGCGCCAGACAACGGAGTAGAGGTTGGTTGCCACATTGTAGGAGGCGTCCGGCAAGGTCTGCGACCCGCTTGCTACCGCGATCTGGATGCCGGAAGTCAAGGGAACCACGGTGCGGGAGAGACGTTGGCCGACGATCTCAATGCCGTTGCTGATGAGTTCCTGCCAGGCTAGGAAGTACTCTTGGGCAGTGGCGTTATAGACGACGGCCGGGTTCCTCTGAGAGATGCCGCCGCAAGCAGAACAGGCGAAACTCTCAGTGCCGATACGGGCGCCCGCGTTGGTCAACCGTTGCACCATCGCTTTGGGGCCGTAGCGCTCATCGGCCCACGTCAGAAGATACTGGTTGTCGTCGGGGTTGTAGGCCAGGCCAAGCCGTTGGTGGTTATACGAGGTGTCAATGTTGGTGGGAGAGAGTTGCAGCAAGCCACCGACCACCCCGCCCTCAGGGTTCAGCCGTTGCCCATAGACGACACCACCGTTGGCAGTGCTCTTCCAGGCCACCAGGAACTCGTTGTCGGCACTGTTCCAGGCGATGCGCGGATAGGGCGCGGCTTGCCCGACGGTGATAGCCGTGGAAGCAATCCAGAAGTTCTCGGAGATGAGGTAGGCAAAGGCCGAGAGACGTTGGCCGTAGATGTGCCAATTCACCCCATCCCGGGCATCGGCCCAGACGACCAGGAATTGGTCCCCCTGGCCCTCAAAAGCGACGGCGGGGTTGACCTGCCTCCCCGCGGCGACCGAGACGGCCACCGGCGTGATGGGGAGCACGTCGGCCGGCGCGGCCAACAACGGCTCGGCGCCGGTCTCGTTGGCGGTTTGCACAGCACGCACGAACAATATCGCCATCAGCATGGCGAAGAGAAGGATAAAGCGTTTCATACGAGTCCTTCCCAGGACCATAAAGGATAGATCTCTCGCAAGACATCCCTTTCTGGCCGCGCCCTCATGGACGGCAATACCGCCAGACACCATCTCGCGTGCCCGCCAGGAGAAGGAGAGGACATTCATCGGTAGTCTCGGCCACCAGGCTGAGTACCTGCTTGCTCTCCAGGGTGTTCAAGCCCGCGTTTAGCGGCTCCCACTGGCGGTCAGGAGCGAGCCGGCGGTATATCCCACTCCCATACACGGCCACGAAAAGCACCTTCTGATCCCGCGGCCCCAACACGATGGCATAGACCGTCCGGCCATCTATCTCGGGCGCACGTATGGAAGACCAAGACGCCCCGCCGTCGGTACTCTGATAGAGGCTGGCTTGGCCGTCACGCCCCCCGGTTCCGGCATAGACGGTGTTGGGCTTACCCCGATCCACCGCGAGCGCCCACACCTTCGCCCCCCTCAGGCTGTCGCTACCACGGTACTCCCAACCACTCCCCCTGTTCGTCGTGCGGTAGATGCCTCCCGTCGCTGTACCGGCATAAATGGAAATAGGTTGCCCCTGGGTAATAGGAGTGGATGAAGCGAGGGAAAGAACGTTGAGATCGCCCCCGGACAATCCCGAACTATGTAGCTCCCATCCCCCAGAGACCGGCTTGCGATAAACCCCGGCGTCGTACGTCCCGGCATAGAGCCAGTCCCTTGCGCCGGCCACCGCATTGAGCCACAGGTGCCCGTCCAGGGTGCCATCTTGCGCCCAGGTAACGCCGCGGTTCGTGGTTGAATAGATGCCGGTGCCCCACGTGGCTGCGTAGAGAACGTCTGGTTGAATCGGGTCAGGCAAAGCCAGGGCCGTAATGTAGGACCTCAGAGTTTGCGTTACAGGATGCCAATTCTTCCCACCGTCATCACTCCGAAAAGGCCCTGCGGTCGTACCGGCATAGGCAACCTTCCCATCTTCTGTCAAAGCGAGAGCATAGACGTCCTCACCGGAGAACCCGGCACCCCGCTGCCAATACGGCGTCGGCGTAGAGGTGGGTGTTGCCGTAGGGGTGGGGGTACGCGTGGGAGTCCAGGTGCGAGACACGCCGGGCGTAGGAGTAGGCGTTCGTGTGCGGGTTGGGGTGAGCGAGGGGGTGGCGGTGCGCGTGGGTGTTCGCGTCGGTGTCTGCCCCTGCACAATCAAGGGCAGGTGAAACGTAGAAGGTGGCATATATTCTATGCTCAGAAAAGCGGCAACGGCAGGGAGGGTGTGCGTGTAAGCCGCGGCACGGATCACTCCCTGGTTAGGGAGCGCAGGGGACACCAGGATCACGATTGGATCGTCTCGCTCCCAGTCCTCCCGGTTCACCAACTCCTGGATGACGGGGCGCAGAGATGGGGAACTGAACCAACCCGTCCCAGCCGCCACGTGCCACGTTACGAAGGCGGTCGTCGTCAAGCGGGCATTAGCGAAGACGTTCGCATCACCGAAATCGGTGGTCGGTGTGAGCGCGGCGCGCACCACCAAGTCCACCGGCCCGGCCTCTCCGCCATCGCGATAGAGGTGCAAGGCGGCATGGTGAATCATCGCCCGGCCCGGCACCCCGGTAGTCACGAACCGAAAACCGGCGACGAGCGGCTTTCCCCCTTGTGTCCCCAGGAGAACGTGGGGCGCGAGAGCGTGGTTCTTCTGGCCGTCGGTGTACGTATCGTCCAGCGGGTCGCCGACCTGAACGGTAACCACCTTCGTCTCGTGGCCCGGTGGGACGTCAGGCGCGGCTCCCTGGCCGTGGGTGAACGCTGCTACCGCTCCCC
>JADYZS010000275.1 GCA_020853075.1 Anaerolineae bacterium
ATGAAGACGAATGGGTAGAAGACGACGAGGCAGACGAGTGGGAAGAAGAAGATGAAGAAGATGAATGGGAGGAAGATGCAGAAGAGGAGTGGGGCACGTATTGACCCTGCTTCTTGAGTTAACAGGGGGGATGTGGGCCGGGCATGGTTTGCCGCCTTCCGGTGTAACTCCGGATGCTACCCTGACAACGTGAGCAAATCTCTTTTGAAACGCGTTTTAAAGAACGGTGGAATGCGATGAGGCAATCCAGGATAGTTGAAGGGCGATCTATGGCGCATGAGGCAGGCAATGCCTGTGCGCCATTTTCTTTATGCGGAGCAAGACGATGACGACACAACAGGTGGGCATTATCTTGCGCGGCGACGTGGTCGTCACCATGAACAGCAACGGTGACGTCTTCTCACCGGGGGCTGTGGCGATACAGGGCTCTTCTATCGTCGCGGTGGGGCCGGAAGAAGCCATCGTCGCGGAGTATGCTGCCGCCGAGATCGTAGATTGCGAAGGCCATGCGATCATCCCCGGCCTTGTGAACGGTCACACCCACGTCCCCATGAGCCTCTTTCGCGGCCTGGCTGACGACCTCCGATTGGATGTCTGGCTCCTGGGCTATATGATGCCGGTGGAGCGCGAGTTTGTGCGGCCCGATTTCTGCCGTATCGGCACCCTCCTCTCAGCGGCAGAGATGATCCGCAGCGGCACTACCTGTTTCAACGACATGTATTACTTTGAAGACAGCGTGGCGGAGGCTGTGGATCAAGCCGGTTTGCGGGCCATTCTAGGCCAGACCATCGTGAAGTTCCCCTCTCCCGATGCGCAGAGTTATGAAGACTCAATCGCCTACTGTCGCACATTCATTGGGCGTTGGCGCGGCCACCCGCGCATCACACCTTCCGTAGCGCCCCACGCTCCTTACACCTGCACCGCCCAGATCCTGCGCGATGCCTCTGCCCTGGCTGTAGAATGTGACGTACCTCTGCACATCCATCTTTCCGAGACTGCCTTGGAAGTAGAGGACAGCAAACGAGACCAGGGGATGCCGCCCGTGCAGTGGGTAGAGCAGTTGGGGCTGTTTGAGGGCAAAGTTATCGCCGCGCACTGCGTGCATGTGGACGATACCGAGATCGGCCTCCTCGCGCGTCACAAAGTTGGGGTGTCTCATAACCCGACGAGCAACCTCAAACTTGCCAGCGGCTTTGCGCCCGTGATAAAAATGCGCCATGCCGGCGTTGCTCTCGGTATCGGCACGGATGGCTGTGCCAGCAACAATGACCAGGATATGTTTGAAGAAATGCGCCTGGCTGCTCTTTTGCCCAAAGCGACCCAGGGCGACCCGACCCTATTGCCCGCGCGCGATGCTTTCGCCATGGCTACCATTGATGGCGCACGGGCACTTCATCTGGATAACCTCACCGGCAGTCTGGAGCCAGGGAAACGGGCTGACGTTGTTGTGGTCAACCTGGAATCGCCGCACCTCACGCCCCGCTTTGCCCTGGGAACCCACAACATCTATTCGCACCTGGTCTATTCGGCTAAGGGAAGCGATGTGCGCGACGTGCTGGTGGATGGACGCTGCCTCATGCGCGATAGGAACCTCCTGACGATCAATGTGGCAGAGGTGATGGGCCAGGCCAGAGAATTGGCGCGCCAGATCAACGATTTCATTGATATACGAGAACATAGCCTCCTCAATAAATTGATTGCGTTGGAAAGCCCGGAGTGGGGAGAGACCTTTGAGATCCAGGTAAAGGCACGCTTGCCGGGGACAGCCGGCGTGGAGGCGCGGCTGAATACGCCTACCATTGAGATCGTGCGTGCTACCGTGCGAGAGCAATATGATACCTATTTTCTCTTTCGGCAACCAGAAATGGGGAGTATCCGCTATCGCGAGGATGAAGTGCTACAAGGGCAATCAGCCGAAGGAACGCAGCAAACGGGCGTGCTTCAGTACGTGCCGGAGTACACCCTGACCTTGATCGGGCCCCAGCGGGAGCGCGAGTACGAACGGTCAGTCATCCTCTCACGTTCGCGCTTCACGGCTAAGGCCACCCATTCGCTCCGGTTCTACCGGGAGTATTTTCAGCCGGACACGGAGCATGAGGTTGTCAAATGGCGTAGGCGGTTCCGCATCTTGTACAAAGGTGAGGAGTTCGCGGTGAATCTGGATCGCTTGAGCAAGCCGGCCTACGATGGCGCGTTCCTGGAGATTAAAAGCAGAACCTGGTCGCAGGCAGATGCGATGAAGAAGGCTGCCCTCGTGGGTGAACTGTTAGAGTTGTTGGGAATCCCGGTGGAGACGATTGTGAAGGGCGAGTACGTAACGTTCTGGCTCCCCTAGTCGGATTCTGAACGACACATTGCCCGAGTTCATAGCAGCGGTGTGGGGGTGGGCCTTAGCCTCCACACCGTTTTACATCACGGTCAGGGAGACGCTCAAATGAAAGATGGGAAAACGACGTTAGATCTGTCGCAGGGCTGGTCTATTCTACAGGACGTGCACGACCGGGGCGAGGAGATGGAGATATACCGGAGTGGATGGAACCCCCATGCAATCGGGCCCGCGTTCTCGGAATGGGAGCCGGTTGATCGCCTGGTTCACCTCCAACTTCTGCTGTCAGAGCAACCCTACTTGGGTCGCCAGTTGCGTTACTTCAACGAGCATCCGTGGTATTACCGCCTTCAGTTCCGGGTCCCGCCGGAATACCGGGGAAACAAGGCCGTGCTACAATTCACGGGCGCCGACTACTGGGCTAAGGTGTGGCTGAATGGCGAGTTCCTCGGCCAGCACGAAGGGTACTTCGCGCCCTTTGAGTTTGAGGTGGGCCCACTCCTGAGAACCGATGGCGAGAACCTCCTCGTCGTGAAAGTGTGGTCACCGTGGGATAAAGACGTCGTGCCCGGTCTGGCTAAATCCCGATTTTGGGCGGTCGTCCGGGATATGGTGAAAGGGACTTACGAGCACGCCGATACTTTCATACAGAGGGACGTCAATCCGGTGGGGCTCTTGGGGCCGGTTAGCCTGACGTTCTATCCGGGGGTGCGTTTCTCGCAGCACCCGGTTATTGTCACAACGCTGGCCGACGATGGTCAAAGCGCAACGGTCAGGATCGCCTGTCCTCTTCACGGCGACGCGAGCCTCCGGGCGATCACTCTGCATTGCGCCATTCGGGAGGAGGATACGAACCGCGAAGTAGCAGCCATGGAGAAGGAGGTCACCCTTCCCCTAGGGGAAGAAGACGGAGCGGAGATGTCTCTGTCCATCCGAGACCCCAGGCTTTGGAATACGTGGGATCGGGGTGAGCCTGCCCTGTATCGTGCAGTGATAGGATTGCGCTCGGCAGGGGCACTCGTTCAACAGATAGAAGAAAGGTTCGGCATCCGCAGCGTGGAGTTGCGCCGGTCTGAAGAGGAAACAACCTTTTTCCTGAATGGGAAAAGGCTCTTTGTGCGGGGCACGGCCTATTTCCCCGACGTCTATGTGTCTAACCTGTACAAAGCCCGTTACGAGCGCGACTTGGCCGCCATCCGTCGCGCGGGGTGCAACACGGTGCGGGTGCACGTCCACGTGGAGAGCCCTGTTTTCTACGACCTGTGCGATGAACTCGGCCTCGCCGTGCTCCAGGATTCCGATCTAAATTGGGTACATCCGCTGGATGAGGCGTGGAAAGATCGTGCTGTGCAGGTAGTCGGTGACATGGTGAGACTCCTGCAGAACCACCCCTCCATCATCGGCTGGGTGTGCATCAATGAACCACGCGGAGGCAGCAAGGGCGAACTGCTCACCCGGTCACCGGGGCCACAACTGGAAGCGGAGGCCCAAAGGCTTGACCCCACGCGGCCCACCATTCGCGGCTCCGGCGTACCGGACGATCTCGCCAGCGGCGACAGTCACAATTACACCGGATCCCTCAAGGGCGGCAACGCCCGCTACACCGACATCTACGGCACGACCGAGAAACTGAATACCGAATTCGGCTTTGATGCGCCGCCAAGCGCGGAGAACCTGCGCCGCGTCCCAGCGGCATATCAGCGTCTGCGCCCCATCGTGGCAGACATTGAGGCCTTGCAATATTACCAATACCGTCTCCTGAAATACTACGTTGAGCACTACCGCATCACCAAGTACCGGCCCTGCTCCGGCTATTTCCAGTTCATGTTCATTGATCTCTGTCCGCAGTCCTTCTACGGCGTGTGCGATTGGTGGGGAGTGCCAAAAGAAGGGCTGAAAGCCCTGGAGGAGAGCAATCAGCCCGTGGGGATATTTATGGAGCACCGCGAGGAGCCGGTGGCTATCTGGGCCGTGAATGACCTGGATCACGCCTTCCCGCGCTCCGTGGTGTCGTGGCGCGTGGTTGACGAGAGTGGAACCCTGGTGGCCGAAGGTGAGTCAAGGGTTGACCTGTCTGCAGATGCGGCGGTGCGGGTTTCGGATCTGACGTTCGCTGTGCAGCCGGAAAAACAGTACCGGGTCAGCCTTTTCCTGCGCGATGCCAGTGGCAGTCTGCTTGCCCAAAACGTGTACCGAGACCCCTTCCACCACCCCCCACGGCCCCAGGGCCATCCGGAGCGCATGAGCCACGAACTGGGGATGAGGCTCTATTCGGCTTGAGGCGTGCTACTCCACGTACTTGCCGATCAACAGGCGCAGCCGCGCCTTCACTTCGGGCGGTATCATCTTGCGGTCGGTGATGATCGCGTCGCGCAAGGCGTGCTGGCAGGCGCAGGTGCGTTGTGCAGGGAGTTGGGCGACTACTTCCTGCACGGCCTGTTTCGTGATCTCGGCGTTGCGTGTGATGGTGCGGATCACCGCTTCTATCGTAACCGGCTCTTCTGTCTCGTGCCAGACGTCGTAGTCGGTCACGTGGGCCATCGCCCCGTAGCAGATCTCAGCCTCGCGCGCCAGTTGCGCTTCTGGCACAGCGGTCATGCCGATAATGTCCGCGCCCCACTGGCGGAAGATGCGCGATTCGCCCTTCGTGCTGAAGCGCGGCCCCTCAATGGTGATAAAGATGCCGCCGCGATGCACCGTCGCAGGGGTTGTGCTCACCGCGTCATAGAGGGCTGCGCTTAGGTCGGGACAGAAGGGGTCGGCCATGCCGATATGCACCACGATGCCGCCACCGAAGAAGGTGAGCGGGCGACCGCGTGTGCGATCAAAGAGCTGATCCGGGATGACGATGTGGCCGGGCGCGTACCGTTCCTTCAGGCTGCCGCAGGCGGTGATGGAGATGAGTCGGCCCACGCCCAGCATCTTGAAGCCCCAGACGTTAGCGCGGCTGTTTAACTCGCCGGGCATAATGCGGTGACCGCGCCCGTGCCGCGAGAGGAAAGCGACCCGCTGCCCGGCCAGCGTGCCAACGAGGTAGGCATCTGACGGTGGGCCGAAAGGCGTGTCTAGCCGCACTTCCTCTACGTTAGATAAGGACTCCATCTGATAGACACCGCTGCCGCCGATGACGCCGATGCGTACAGGTTCCATGAGAAGATGCTCCTCGTTGTATTGCTGAAAAATTGACCAGGCCATCCACGAATGATAACACGAATACACGAGTCAGGTGCGCTAACCATTCGTGTATTCATGAACTGGTTCGTGGATGGCTTGCGGCCTATAGTTCACCGTCGGTGGTGCAGGTTGGGCGCGGCGATGAACGAGAGCCCGTGCTCGGTGAGGGCGCGAGCCGTGGCATTGACCGCGTCGTGCTTATCCAGGTAGTTGCGCAACAGATGCGGCATGTCGCCGCTACTTTCTATCTCTGCTTTGGCCCGGAAGTAGTCCAGGATGTCCGAAGGGTGAGGTCGCGTCCGGTCAATCTCCGGGTCGCCACCCTCGTGCTTGGCCGAGATGTTCGGCACGTGGCCGGCTAGCGCCACCAGTTCGCTGCGCCGGTTGTACGGTTGGATGACGATGCTCTTCCAGGTCTCGGTGATGTGGTTTTCAAAGCGCACCACGTCCTCAAAGCCCAGCGCGTGGCGAAACTCGGCGGTGATCTCAATGGTCTCGTTGTTGACCGAGTTGCTCCAATTGAAGCCGATGAGCGGACTGCTGCCATCGTCGCGGGAGAAGAGTTTGGCCGCGAGGAGCGTCCAGAAGGCCGCGTAGGAGTTGTCGTTCCCCATGAACACCGAGATCTTGAACTCAATGTCCACGCCGAGCCGGTGGAGCAGGTAGCCCACGAAGACGGTTCCCGGGTTGATGTTGAGGACCTGGCGCACGCCGTAGTTGGTGTAATAGTACAAGAATTCGTCGAGCCAGAGGAGTGGGTGGTCATTGGGCTGGCCGACGCCGCCGAAGTAGCCAGTGATGGTGGCCGGGCCGCCCAGGTGGACGTTAGAGCCGTCGGTTCCTTTGGTATCCAGCGTCTCTACGTAACTGGAGCCCATCACCTGCATCGCCGCTCCGAAGGCCAGCAGGTCGCCGCAGTCGGCCTCAGACTCTTTCATCTTGCGGACGCGGATGAATCGCCCCGGCATCAATTCGCGGTTGGCGATGGCCTGCTTCGCCTCGGCGATGAGCCAGGGGAAATACTGCGCCGCGCTGATCTCCAGCGTAACGGCGAAGTCGTCTTTGAAGGGCGTGGTATCAGCGCGTTTCCCCAGCACCGCACGCCGGTATTCCGGCTCGCTGACGAACGCGCCCGCGTCGCATTGCTCAATCAGCCAATGCACGTCGGCCAGGTAAGGGGAATCCTGCGCGGCCAGGCGAGCCATCAGGTTCGGCAACCGGCGTGCGTCAGCGGCCTTCGCGTTGATATCTTCCGGCATACCGTACTTGGACACGACATCCAGGAGGTCGTTGACGACCCGGGTGTCGGGGTTGAGGAGAACGGCGTTGATGGCTGCCAGCCGGTCCTCCGGGATGCGCAACTTTGCGCGTAAGTCGTCGCGTGTCGCCATTGACTTAACCCTCCTGCGCCAGAAGGCGCATCAACTCCTCGTACTCCTCGTCTTTGATGCCGAAATAGCGCTCCGGCTCCGGGAAGACCTTGCTCGTGACCTCGGCCACATATTGCTTCAGCCCGTCGCCGATGACCTTGCCCGCGTCGGCGTACCTCTTCGCCATCTTGGGCGTGAACTTGGGATAGAGCCCGAACATATCGTGGAAGATCAACAATTGGCCGTGGGCATGGGGGCCGCTCCCCAGGCTGATGATGGGGATGCTGGCCCGCTCGGTGATTACCTGGGAGACGCGGTCGGGCACCAACTCCAGCAGGATCGCCATCGCGCCCGCATCTTCCAGAGCGCGGGCGTCGTCCACGATCTTCTTCGCCTGCTTGCCGCTCTTCCCTTGCAGCCGGAATCCGCCCAGGCTGGACACGCTTTGCGGCGTCAGTCCCAGGTGGCCCATCACCGGAATGCCCGCGGCCACGATGGCCCGCACGCGCGGCGTGATCTCCTGCCCGCCTTCCAGTTTAATGCCGTCGCAGGCCGCCTCGGCCATAAAGCGACCGGCACAGCGCACCGCCGTTTCGTCGGAAGGCTGGTAACTCATGTAAGGCATGTCGCCGATGAGCCAGGAGTTAGGCGTGCCGCGTCGCACGGCCTGGGCATGGCGGATCATGTCGTCCATCGTCACCGGCAAGGTGGAGTCGTAGCCCAGCATCGTCATGCCGAGGCTATCGCCCACCAGCACGATGTCCAGCCCGGCCTGCTCCACCAGGTAGGCCATGGGGAAATCGTAGCAGGTGATCATAGTGAGAGGGATGCCCTTCGCCATCTTGTCAAAGAGCATCGGGAGGGTGACTTTCTTACGGTCGGTCATGGGTGAGGCCTCCTAGTAGGTTGAAAATGGGTTCGCGAGAGGCTTAACCACGAAGGCACAAAGTAGCTACCTCAAAACTCTGAAAGGACAGTGGATAAGGGTCAGCGGATGCCTGCGGCGTAGCTGATTAGCGGATAACGACCGCTCGTAGCAGAACCATCCGCTAATCAGATACCTATCCGCTGACCTAAAGACAACCCGTAGCCTTTTGAGGTAGTTTCTATCTATCATGTTCCACGGCTTCTCGCATCCGTGCCAAAGCCTGGGCCAGCGTCGCCCGCGGGCAGCCGAAGTTGAGCCGGACGAACCCTTCGCCTCCGGGGCCAAACCTGGCGCCATCATCCAGCGCGACCTTCGCTTGATCCAGGAAGAACCGGAAGGGATTGCCGGGGATACCCGCGTTTCGGCAATCCAGCCATGCCAGATAGGTCCCTTCCGGCTTTGTGGTGGCGATAGCCGAAAGGTGTTCCTGGATGAAGTCAACCAGGTAGTCACGGTTAGCAGTCAGATAGGCAAGCACCTCATCCAGCCACGATTGCCCTTCCCGGTAGGCCGCCAATGCAGCGACGTACCCCAGGACATTCACGTGGGGCACGATCCCTGCCGCTGCCGATTGCACGCGCTTCATGATTTCCGGGTTCTGGGCCACCGCGAAGGCGCAGCCCAACCCTGCCAGGTTGAAGGTCTTGCTGGGCGACATGAGGGTGATGCAGCGGCCGGCGACCTCCGGCGACAGGGACGCCATCGGGATGTGCCGGTGCCCGTTGTAGATCAGGTCGCAGTGGATCTCGTCGGCGCAGATCAGGACGTCGTGGCGCAGACAGATCTCCGCCATCCGTTCCAATTCCCACCGCTCATAGACGCGGCCCACCGGGTTGTGGGGATTGCACAGCAGGAAAAGGCTTGTATTCGGCGTGATGGCCTGCTCAAAGGCGTCAAAGTCAACCTCGTAGCGGCCATTGCGTTCCTGCAACAAGGTCGTGATGACGGTGCGCCCGCCGTTGATGGGCGCGGTGAGGAACGGTGGATAGACGGGTGTCTGCATCAGGACGCCATCGCCCAGGATGCCCACGGCGCGGCAGACCAGGTTGAGCCCACTGACGAGGCCGGGCAGGAAGAACAACTCCGGCGGCGACACCTTCCAACCGTAAAGCCTCTCCAGTCGCTCGCAGATCAAGAGGCGCAAGGCGGCGGGCGTATCGCCATAGCCGAAGACGCCGTGCTCAACCCGCCTATGCAGAGCCTCCACCACAGGACGGGGCGAGATGAAATCCATGTCGGCCACCCAGAGGGGGAGCACGTCGTCGCCGTAGCGCCGCCATTTGCTGCTGTCAGTGTTGTGGCGGTCAATGGGTTGGTTGAGGTTGTAGGTGGGAGTGAGGTTCATAGCGTTAGGTGATGAGTTTGTCCTTGTCTGTGTTCGGCCAATGCTTCATCTGCTAAATGGGCAAGTATGTTAGCAGAGTCGGCGAACGTTTTTTCCCATCGCCGCTCGGAAGCGATCTCTTCCAGTATCCACATAGCAAGCGAGTCCTGCTCTTGCTTGGAGAGTTTGGATGCTTCGGTAAATGCTCTCTTGAGGAGACTTGCCATAGTCGCCCCTATCAATACTATATGTGACGGTCTGGCAGTCCATATATCAGTTTTGCCCAGAGCGCGTAATCTCTAGTGAGCTGTCAGGCTCTGAGGAACCATTTCTAAACCACTTCTCGGAGATAAGGCTCCAGTTGTCTTTGAACCTGATCAGATCTTTCGGCCAGACTGCACAGTGGAAGGATCTAGGATTCCTTGGTCTCTTGCCACCCTTGTAATTGGCAGAAAAGTGGTCTTGAAGTTCTCTCCAACGGAAAATATAGAACTCATCTTTGTGCTGATCGCCAATTTTCACGAAAACGCAAATCATGTCCCCGTAGGGTGAAGCAACTTTCTCTTTGACGATTTGTGTATCATCAGTAATCTCAACGTGAAGGAATGTGCGAATATCAAACTGCCAGGCTCCACCTTGTATTGTTTTGACCTGGACTGCAAAAGCTCTTCCGGTTTCATCGATTGCCAATATGTCAAAGTCCGGGACGTTGCCGGTAAATGTAGTAGCAATAAAACCTCTTCGTCCCAACTCTGCTGCGACAAGATACTCTCCTATTTGCTTCGTGAGTTGGGTGCTCCTTCCAGATGCCATGCCTTCTCCTTTTCAGTTTAGAACCCGACAATGAGCAACGCCGCCAAATTGCTCACGACGCGGTCTGGAACGACAGCCAACTCCTCCGGCCACGGCAGATGCCGCTTAATCCACACGGTCTTCATCCCGGCACGCTGCGCGCCACCGATGTCGGTTTGTGGGTTGTCCCCCACGAAAATGCACTCTGCCGAGGTAACGCCCAACCTATCTGCGGCGCGGACGAATATCTCCAGGTCAGGCTTCCGCACCTTCTCCTCTTCTGAGATCAGCACCATATCCACCAGGGCGGACAGGCCAGATGCCAGGAATTTCGCGCGCTGCGATTCTACTGAGCCGTTGGTGATGATGCCGAGTCTATACCCTTGCGAGCGCAGTTGCCTCAGCACTCTGTCTGCATCGGGATAGGTCACACAACTCTTCCAGGCGTTCTGCCGGAAGTCAGCCACCAGGTGATCCGCAGTAACCGGCAATGCGAATTCCGAAACGAGTGTCTGAAAGACATCCTGCTTGTCGGCGTACCCATGCGCATCCAACTCCATGAAGCGGTCACGATAGACCTGGTAAGGTATGTGGTTCAATCCAAAACGCGCGTGCTGGCTTTTCAGATACAATTCAACGGTGGCGTCGCGATCCAGCAGCGTCTCGTCCAGGTCAAAGAGAATGGCTTTGATCAACGGATGACCTTGACTGTCCCAAAGCGGTTACGAAGCCCTGACCACAGCCCATCGTTTAGCCATCCGCTGCATC
>JADYZS010000276.1 GCA_020853075.1 Anaerolineae bacterium
GCTCACACCGTCGAGGTGCAGCGCTGTTGCCAGGAGCATCCCATCGCGGGCAACGGTGAGAAACCGCGCCCAGACGCGGCCGGGCGACGGCAAGATGAACGGCGGGTAACGCTGCCAGCGTACCAACCCCTCCCACGCCAGGAGCGCGATGACCAGCGCCGCGAGGGGCAATAGCCTCTCCCTGGAGCGGCGGCTATTTCGTAACAATGGTTTCCCTTCGCGCCGGCCGATGACGCCTAACATGGGCGTAGCGGCGCGCTTTCCTTCCATAAATGGTAGTTCCTCTGTACTCATCCCGTCGCGTATTCGCACCCCTGTGGGGCGGAGCGGGACTTTGCGGTCATCCCACCGCCCGCCGGAGGCAGCAAAAAGCCCCCGGCTTCCAGCCTTCGGAGGCAGCAAAAGCGCAATACGAGCGGTTCCTCCCGCGGCCTCCTGCGCCTCGGAAAAACGAAACCCCCGAGGCGCGGAGACCTTCGGGGGTCAGGTAGCATCATTTGGGCAGACTGCACCCATGTCAAGAGGGCGCGCTGCCAACTGGTGCCACTGGCCTTCTTTCATCCGGACTATACCGTCGGCCCTGGCTTCGCACCAGGTCTGCCGCTCCCTGGGGAGCGGCTCGCGGGCTCGCTGCCGGCTTTACCGGCACCTTACCGCCGATCGGGAATTGGCTCCCTGAGGGAGCCTCACCCTGCCCCGAAGGCGTGACAATATGCACTTAGATTGGGCAAATTATAGCATGGACGGCGTAGAAGTCAAGAAGATTTTATGGTGAATTTAGCGCAAATGGGGCTTGACAAACCACAGAACCCGTGATATAATAGAACAGATGTTCGCAAAGGCCATAGTTCTATCAACCTATGCCGTGCCGGACATACAAAGTTAAGGAAGGAGACCGCAGATGAAGCACACAGTCGTTCATTTTGAGCTCCCCGCCGACGATTTACCGCGGGCCGTCAAGTTCTACCGGGGCGTCTTTGGCTGGAAAATTGAAGAGAGTCCCGGATTTCCAGGTTACCTTTCCGTGGAAACAGGGGAACCTCGCAAAGACCTGGGTGGCGGCATTATGGCGCGGCAGCAGCCACAGCAGGGGCCGGTCAATTACGTCTCTGTGGAATCTGTCGCCGACTACTCCAAGAAGGTAGAGGAATGGGGTGGCATGGTCATCTTGCCCAAAATGCCCGTGCCGGGGATGGGTTACTTCGCCCAGGTGACCGACACTGAGGGGAACGTGTTCGGCTTGTGGGAAGAGGATGCAGCGGCCAAAGCCCCATGACCTTTTTCTACGGTCATCGCCGTGTCCCCAAATGGACATAGGATCAATAGTTAGGCGGCGTGTGTTATAATAGCGCGGGGCCGCATTTGAACTGCGCCTAAGTTTCCAACCCAAGTCAGTATGAGGAGGTTTCTATGAGCCCGAAGAAGGACACGCAGGAGTCTGTTAAGAGCACCACCGCGACCGGCAAGAAGCCCAAGGGATTCACCGACGAGGAACGGGCCGCGATGAAGGAGCGCGCCCGGGAGTTGAAGGCGGAAGCGAGCGCGAACAAGAACAAGGCGGAGGGGGAAAACGCCGTGCTCGCGAAGATCGCCGAGATGCCGGAACCGGATCACGCCATGGCCGAGCGGCTCCATGCGATCATCAAAGCCAGCGCGCCATCCCTCTCGCCGAAGACCTGGTACGGGATGCCCGCGTATGCTAACAAGGACGGCAAGATCGTCTGCTTCTTCCAAAGCGCGCAGAAGTTCAACGCGAGGTACGCGACGTTCGGCTTCAACGACGTGGCGAACCTTGACGAAGGCGCTATGTGGCCGACCTCCTTCGCGCTGAAGGAGTTGACCGCCGCCGAAGAGGCAAAGATCGGCGCGCTCGTGAAGAAAGCGGTGGCTGAGGGCTGATTTCTTTCCAACTTACTTAGATCAGGAGCCAGGTGGCATCGGCCACCTGGTTTTTTGTCCCACCCGTCGGTTGGAAACCAGTGGTCAGTTATCTTCGCTCGGGGGCTTGCGGATGGCGTGCGAGAACGTTATAATATGCCCACTTGATTTCAGGAGCAATACCGATGCACCGATTTGATTACGTAGCGCCCCGCAGCCTGGACGAGACGTTGGCGACTCTGAATCACTGGGGGGCCGACGCCCGGCTCTTGGCCGGGGGGACGGACCTGTTGGTGCAGATGAAAGAAGGACGGCGCACGCCTCGCTGCGTCGTCAGCCTGCACCACCTGCCAGGGATTGCGGGCATCCGGGCTGAGGATGGCGGCCTGTGGATCGGCGCGCGCACGACGATGGCCGAGGTATCAGAGCATTTGATGGCTGGGGCTGTCCTGCCTGGCTACCTGGGCCTGGCCGAGGGCGCAGGGTTGGTCGGCTCCATCCAGATTCGCAACCTAGCGACGGTGGGCGGGAACCTGTGCAATGCGGCCCCTTCTGCCGACGTCGCGCCGCCGCTGATGACTCTGGGCGCACGGGCAATCATCGCCGGGCCCGGCGGCCAGAAATCTATGTCCCTGGAGGATTTCTTCCGGGGACCCGGGCAGACGGCTCTGGAACCTACCCAGTTGTTGCTAGGGGTACGTGTGCCTGCGCCGGTCGCCCGCTCCGGCAGCGCATACCTGCGCCACACGCCGCGGGCCTGGATGGAC
>JADYZS010000277.1 GCA_020853075.1 Anaerolineae bacterium
ACTGCCCTCAGTTACGCCAAGATAGAATGGATGAATGGCCTCTACATTCGCGCGCTGTCGCCGGATGACCTGGCAGAACTCCTCGTCCCCTTTGTGGCGAAAGGGTTAGGATTCGCCGAGCGCGAGGTAAGAAGGAGACACGAACTGAGAGACCTGGCCCCCCATATCCAGGAGCGACTGAAAACGCTGGCCGACGCGGCGGCTCTGGTGGACTTCGCCTTCCAGGACGAGATTGAATATGACCCCGCGCTCCTGATCGGGAAGAACATGACCGCAGCCCAATCTCGTGCGGCCCTGTTGGCCGCGCGCCAGGCCCTCGCGGAATTGCCGGTCTTTGACGAGGCCGCACTGGATACACGCCTGCGCGCGCTCGCCAACGATTTGGAGCTGAAGACCGGACAACTCTTCGGCATCATCCGCATTGCCGTCACCGGCAAAGCGGTAGCCCCTCCCCTCTTCGGCACACTCAAAACGCTGGGGCGTGATCGCTGCCTGGCCCGCATTGACCGGGGCCTGAAGCGGCTAGAGGCCCTCGCGATTTAGTCAGCCGGTTCAGTTGATTTCAATGGCGCGCATCTATCCACAGCGACTTCCGGAGGGCTTTGTGAGCCCCGCCGAGCGGCGGCTCTTCAACCTGTTTCGTGACTCGCTGAACAACGACTTCATCGTCTTCTGGCACGTCGCCTGGCTGCACCGGGCTTCTGCCGTGCATGATCGTGAAGGAGAGGCCGATTTCATCATCGCCCATCCGGAACACGGCATCCTCGTGCTGGAAGTGAAGGGCGGAGAAATCTGCTACGATGCAACCGATGGTCGTTGGGTCAGCACGACGAACAGCGGTCAGAAACACGCCATTCATGACCCTTTTGAACAGGCGCGCCGGGCTCAGCACAGCCTTTTGACGAAGATCAGAGAGTCAGATGCAACCCGGCGCTTTCGCTACCGGCTCGGCTACGGCGTCTGTTTTCCTGACGTAGAGGTAGATGTGGAGGCACTCCGCCTTGATGCGCCGCGCGCCATCGTGTTGGACGCTCAGGCGCTGCGCGAGCCAGAACGCTCGCTTCTGACCCTGTTCCACTTCTGGAGTGAAGGGCATCCGCCCGATCCTCTCGGCTCGATGGCGATAGACGGACTGAGCAGCCTGCTGGCACGTTCATGGCGTGTGACCATGCCGCTGCACGCTGCCCTCGCACAGGGGGAAGAGCAGATCCGTGAGTTGACCGAACGCCAGTTTGCGCTTCTGGATTTTATGTCAAGGCAACGGCGTGCGGCGATCTGCGGCTGCGCCGGGTCGGGGAAAACCTTTCTTGCAATGGAGAAGGCGCAGCGGCTGGCGCGCGAGGGGTTCCGCGTGCTTCTCACCTGCTACAACAGAAACCTGGCCGACTGGATGCGGGCGTCGCTCCGCCACATACCCGCATTGACAATCAGCAATTATCATCGCCTCGCCCTGGATTGGGCCCATCGGGCAGGGGTTTCCGCGTCCGGCAGCAGATCGCTGCGCTATTACTCTGAGTCGCTACCCGCAGCGCTGGCCCAGGCTGTCGCACGCCTGCCCGACCGTTTTGATGCCATTATCGCCGACGAGGGGCAGGATTTCGACGCTGCCTGGTGGGCCCCCCTGGAGAGTCTCCTGTCTGATTCTGAGCGGGGGATCTTCTACATTTTCTACGACGATAACCAGCGCATCTATGAGCGGAGAGAGCACTATCCCGTGCCGGCTGCGCCCTACGTCTTAACCCAGAATTGCCGTAATACGCAGGCAATCCACCGCACTGTCATGTCTTTCTATCGCGCCGGCGCTACCCCCTCCTGCCTCGGTCCCGCAGGGCGCATGCCTGAGATCGTGCCATGTCGGGCCGGAAGCGAGGAGCCTGCGGCATTACTCCACGTTCTCCGCCACCTGACCGGCCAGGAGAAAGTGTCTCTGGAGAGCGTTATCGTTCTTACCCCTTGCTCTCCCCAGCGCAGCCATTGGCAAGATGGCCTGCGCATCGGCGAATTTGAACTGACGTGGGATTTGCAGGAGCCGGGTCACCGCGTTCTCTGCTGTAGCATTCCTGCTTTCAAAGGGTTGGAACGGCCCGTCGTGGTTCTGACAGAACTGGCGCGGATGACGAAAGGGGAACGGGACATGCTCCTCTACGTCGCCCTCTCGCGGGCGCGCCACCACCTGGTCGTGCTCGGTAACACGACGGACATACGGGCCGCAATCCCGGAAGGTGCGGGCCATTGACGCATGGCAAAAAAGAAGACCGCCAGGACGTGGCGGCCAGGGCGGGGGCAGGCTATGTCATCATGTCAGGCTGGGGGACGAGGACTCGAACCTCGACGTGCAGATCCAGAGTCTGCTGTCCTGCCATTAGACGATCCCCCAACAGAAACGCTCATTGATTTTGCAGGCCGAACGGTTGAAACATAACAAGTATCCCATTAAAGGCCGATTCTGTCAAGTCAGGCTGACCAAGCCGGCTGCACAACCCTATGATCTTCGTAGAGACGAGCTGGCGGCTCGTCTCTACAGACCTCTAGGGTTTCGCACGAATACACGATGGAGGCACCCTATGTATCTACTCGGCATTGACGTCGGCACCACTGGCACGCGCGCGCTGCTGGTGAACGAAAGCAGTGGCGCGGTGGTGGCCTCGGCCACGTCGGACTATCCGTTGTACACGCCTAAGCCGCAGTGGGCCGAACAAGACCCGGAGGATTGGTGGCAGGGGACCATAAAGGCAGTACGTCAGGCGTTACAAACGGCCGGCGCAAGCGGGAAAGAGGTGCGCGCCATCGGTCTCTCCGGCCAGATGCACGGC
>JADYZS010000278.1 GCA_020853075.1 Anaerolineae bacterium
CTGGCTGCCCGAAAGGTACTACCAGGGAGAAAGACGGCCCGGAGACGTTCTGCCGGAATGGGCTTCCCTGGTGGACGTCTATCCGACGATCCTGGACCTGGCCGGCGCGGACTCTGCCGGTGTTGACCTGCATGGCCGCTCTCTCCTCCCACTGCTGAGAGGCGAAACGGTAGCGTGGCGCGACTCTACGTTCATAGAGTTTTCTGGCCTCAACGGTCTCTCTACCTCTATGGTCACCGTGCGGCATGGCGACTTCAAGTATGGCTGGAATTGTACGAATCAGGATGAACTTTACGATCTCCAGGCCGACCCCTACGAGACCAACAACCTTATCGCCGCTACGGAGTATGCCCCCATCGTGCAGGAAATGAGGGAACGGCTTGCAGCCTGGATGGTGGAAACCAAGTTTCCGGGGCAGGCGTTCTTCCGGGCCAGCCGGCTGGGCCTCTTCCGTTCCTGGCTGGATGGGCAGACCGGCCAAAACCCGAGGGGGCGTACAATGGGCCGCCGTTACCCACAAGGTACTTGAAAGGAGCAGCAAAGAAATGAACATCGTCCTCGTCGTTTTTGATACGTTGCGGAAGGACTGCGTGGGGGCCTATGGCTCCCCGCCCTGGGGCAAGGTGCACACGCCCAACCTGGACGCCTTCGCCCAGGAGTCGCTCACCTTCACCCGTGTCTATCCGGAGAGCCTGCCGACGTTGCCGACCCGTCGCGCGCTCTACACGGGCCAGCGGGTCTATCCCTTCTTCAATGCCAACTTCCGGCTCAAAGGGGATTTCGTCGGCGCGCCCGGTTGGGGGCCGATCCCCGAAGACCAGGACACGCTGGCGGAACTCCTGCAGACCAGGAACCTGAGCCGCCACGATGCCCTGCCCCAGGACCAGAAGGGCTACCGCACCGCCCTCATCGCCGACGTCTATCACATGTTCAAGCCTTCCAAGAACTTCTGGCGCGGTTTTGACCAGTGGCTGTTCCTGCGCGGCCAGGAGGCGGACAAATATCGCAGCGGGCCGGAGCCGACGCAAGCGGATCTTGACCACTGGCTCCCCCCCGAATTGCAGACCGAGTCGCGCCTCACCTTCCTCCGCCAATGTCTGAAGAATATGTACGGGCGAGAGCGAGAGGAGGACTATTTCAATGCCCGCGTCTTGGCCGAGGCGTCCCGCTGGCTGGAACAAAACCGCGACGCCAAGAAGTTCTTCCTGGTGGTGGAGAGTTTTGACCCCCACGAGCCGTGGTTCGTGCCGGAGCATTATCGCCGTATGTACGATGATGGCGATGGCCGCGAACAGGTGTTATCCCTCTACCTGGAGGGCGGGATGCCCGCCGACCTTCTGCGCCGGACGCAGGCCAATTACAGCGGCCTGGTGACCATGTGTGACCGTTGGTTCGGCCATCTCTACGAAACGATGCGCGTCCTGGGCCTGTTGGAGAATACGGTGGTCATCGTCACAAGCGACCACGGCCACGCCATCGGCGACGGCAGTTTCGTCGGCAAGCGAGGCTATCCCTCCGGCCCGGCGGTTTATGACGTGCCGCTTTTCATCAGGCATCCGGAGGGAGTCGGCGCGGGCCAACGCTGCGACCTGCTGCTGCAACACACCGACATCTCGGCCCAGATCCTGGAATTCGCGGGCGTCGCGCCGAACCAGCCGCTCCACGGCCAACCCTTCTGGCAGGCGGCGACGAGCCACGGGAAACCGCTCCGCGACCACGTCACCGTCGGCTGGGGCACAACGATCACGGTGATAGATGGGCGCTGGTGGCTGAACTGCAAGATAGACGGGAGCGGCGTTTTCTTGCGCGACCTGACTGCCCCTGCTCCCTTCACAGCGAACGTGGCCGATGCTCACCCCGACGTGGTGCGAAAACTGTACGCCCAGGCCGTGGCCGATGCGGGTGGCACCTTTCCCGACTATCTGCTGGAACTGGTGACAAAGCAGGCCGATGCGCCCGGATGCAGCGCGCTGGTCGCCCGCTCGTAAGGAAAGGGGTATTGGAATGACGCAAGAGATCAGATACCAGATGCTTCGCCCCGACCAGGTTGTGGCGCGGCGGCAGGAGTGTCCCGTCGTCTATATCCCCATCGGCACCCTGGAATGGCACGGTGTCCACAACCCCCTGGGGGCAGACACCCTGCAAGCCGAAGGACTGGCAATCCTCTGCGCCAAAAAGGGCGGCGGGCTGGTCTTTCCTCCCCTCTACTACGGCGAGAGCCGCGTGGAGTCGCTCATGGAGGCCAACGCCGGCGACAGAAACCTGATCGCCGAGAAGATGGGCCTCTCGCCGGACAATTTCCTGCCCGAACGGCAACCCTTCACGGCGACCGAACAAGCCCTGAACTATCACAGGCTTCTCCTCCACGTCCTGGCCGAGGCCGAGAGCCTCGGTTTTCAAGTGGGCGTCCTGGTGGCAGGGCACTATCCCCTCATAGACCACGCGCGCGCCGCCGTCCTGCAATTCAACCAGAGGGGCTACAGCCGGCGGCATGGCCTGCTGGCTTGGGCCTTCGTGGATTACCTTCTGGTCAGGGATCGGTACGCGATGGCCGGGGACCACGCGGCAGGCTGGGAAACCTCACACGTTATGGCGTTGCACCCGGAGACGGTGGACCTGAGCCTCCTCCCGCCGAAGGGCGAGAAACTCATCGGGGTCGGCGGGCAGATGGCGCCTCAGGATGCCACCGCCGACTTTGGCCGCGAGACCCTGGAAGCCGCAGCCGAGGTCGCCGTGCGCGAGGTCGGGCATCGCCTGGAGCATAGGGAGATGTACCGGGGGCATGGGGTGAGCCTGCGCGAAGGGTTGTGGAGAGATTAAGCGAGATAAAATCTAAGCGCGAAAGGATGTTATTCTCATGAGCCGTTTCACTTTTCCCGGCAACCTGGCCGCGGTGGACTACTCGGCGTTCCTCTCTCAGCACGACCTGGTCTATCTGGCCCCCGCGCCCGACGGGATTGATGGGCTCCCCGTTGGCAACGGCGACCTGGGCGCGATGGTCTGGACTCCCTCTGACCATCTCCACCTGCAAATCAACAAGACCGACCTGTGGGACGACGGGCCCGATGGCCCTTTCGGCTCCTGGGGCGACGCCGAAGAAGAATCCAACACTATGCTCCGTTCGGCGGGCGCGCTGAGCCTCGGCCACGGCCTCCCCATCTTTGATCGCCTCTACCTCACCGACTTTGCGGCGCGCCTGCGCCTGGCGGAGGCCGAAGTAGAAATCCGCGCGGCCTCTCCCTTCGCCAAGATGTCAGCCGAGGTCTTTGTATCCAAGTCCGCTGGCGTCCTCGTCGTACACTATCAGGACTGGACGGAAGAGAAGTTGCCGCGGCGGATTGAATTGAGTCGTTGGGGAACGCGCAGCCTCCCCCACTGGTACCAGAAGGTGTTGCGCGCGGTGCCCCTGTCGCTCACGGCGACCCAAGCGGGATGCGACGCGGAGCATGTCTGGATTCGCCAGCCGTTGCGGGATATGCACTTCGCGGTGGTCGCCCGCCTGGACGGGCCTGCCCGCCCCCACCGCTTACACAACCGCGCCGCCGCCTTCGTCAGCGAGCCGGCCACTGAGTTTGAGGGGACGGTTTGCGTGGCGGTGGTGAACAGCGAAGAGGCAGATGACCCGTTGGCAGCGGCGATGCAGCGGGTAGATGCCGCGGCCACGCAAGGGCATACCGCGCTGCGGCAGGAGCACCAGCGTTGGTGGGGCGGCTTCTGGCAGGCATCCTTCGTGGATCTGCCGCCGGAGCAGGACTACGTGGAGAACCTGTGGTATCTGAACAGTTACCACCTGGCCTCTTGCTGCCAGGGGCGCTATCCCCCCAACCACATCTACGCCCTCTGGGCCTGGAATCGCGACGTTTTCCCCTGGATTCACTACTACCATTGGAATGACCAGTTGCACACCTGGCCGGTGCACGCCAGCGGCCACGCGGAACTGGCGCTGCCGTACTATCGCTATCGCCGCGCCATGCTGGAACACGCGATGGAGGACGCGCGGCAGGCGCACAATATAGAAGGTGCGCTCTACACCGACGTGGCGAATCGCAAAGGCTACCAGGCGGCGGCAGAGGGGATATTGAGTCACAACCTGACGCCCGGCCCGCAGATCGCAGCAGACTTCTGGAGGCACTGGCAGTACACCCGCGATGAAGGGTTCCTGAAAGAGTACGCGTATCCGGTGATTCGTGAGGTGGCCCGCTTCTACACGGGGGTGCTGAAGCGGCGGGAGGATGGCTGCTACACCGTC
>JADYZS010000279.1 GCA_020853075.1 Anaerolineae bacterium
CTGATGGGCTGTGGTACGATAGCCCCATGAACGGACTGCGGCCCCTTCGCCGGCACCTGGCTATCCTCGGCCTCTACCTCGTCCTGACCCTCATCCTCACCTATCCTCTGGTGACTCGTTTCGCGACCCACGTCCCCGGCAGCGATACCTGGGCCTACGATGAATACACCTTCATCTGGAATACCTGGTACTTCAAGCGCGCCCTTATTGACCTCCTGAGCAATCCCCTGCACACGAACCTTATCTATTATCCCCTCGGCATTGACCTCGTCCTGCACACCTACAACCTGTTCAACGCGCTGGTGGCGCTGCCGCTGCAACTGGCCTTCGGGCTCATCGCGGCCAGCAACGCGACCCTAGTCCTGGCGACGACCCTTAGCGGCTACGGCACGTATCTGCTGGTGCGGTATTTGATAACTCACCTCTCTCCACCCCCTACCCCCTCCTCTCCCCTCACAAGGGTAGGTATTTCCATAAGGGAACGACTGTTGGAGTACCTTTACCCCTCACCCCCGGCCCCTCTCCCGCAAGCGGGAGAGGGGAGTTGGCCAAAACCCTCTCCCCTTCGGGGAGAGGGTAGGGTGAGGGGCGATCAAACTCTCGCAGTAGGTCACTCACAGAAATACCCACCCCCTACCCCCTCCTCTCCCCCCCCGGGGGAGAGGAGGGGGAAAGGGGGAGAAGAGAGGTTTGGTGCTTCTTCTGCCCTTGAATGGGCCGCCATCGTCGCGGGGTTGCTCTACGCCTTCGCCTCCAACCGCGCCATCTATGCTGCGCTGGGCCACTACGACATGGTGACGACCCAGTGGATTCCCTTCTATGTGCTCTACTTGGTCAAGACGGTGCGCGAGCCGGAGGCGAAGAACGCCGTGCTCGCGGGCCTCTTCGCTGCTCTCTCCCTTCTGGCCGAGATGATCTTCGGCGTCTTCCTGGGCATTCTCACCCTCGTCTATCTCCTGGTTGAAGGCATCCGTTATCCTCGCCCAGCATTGACACGCCTCGCCCTCCGCCTGGGATTGCTGGCGGCCACGGCTGCCGTCATCTGGGGGCCCGTCGGCGTGCCTGTGCTGCGGGAGATGGTGCAGAGCGACTATGCGCTGCAAGGTTGGGGCGAAAGTGTCAAACTCTCGGCGGATCTGGCCGGGCTGGTAACGCCTACCGCCTTGCATCCCCTCTGGGGCGAAGACTGGGCCGGCGGGTTGCGCACGGTGATAGAAGGGACCGCCCGCTTTAGCGACGTCAACACCGTCTTTCTCGGCTACGCGACGCTAGCCCTGGCTCTCCTTGGCCTCCTGGCGTACCGGCGGCGCGTCGCGGCATGGGGCTGGAGCGCGTTCCTCTTTGTCATCTTCAGTCTGGGGCCGCTGCTACAAATCAACGGGCGCAACCGCTTCAATCTGGATGGCCTGGAAGTCACCGTCCCCCTTCCATTCATCCTCCTACATTACCTCCCTATCGTCCGCGCCAACCGCGCGCCCAACCGTTTCAGCGTCGTGCTGATGCTGGCGCTGGCGGTGCTGGCGGGGTACGGGGTATATTATCTCCTCACGCGCCGGTTCAGCCGCGCCCAGCGGTTCATGGTGCCTGGTCTTTCGGTGTTTCTCGCGGCAGCCGTCCTCTTTGAGCATGGGGCCTGGCCGCCGCCGTTGACCGACGCCCGCATGCCGCGCATTTATCAACAGATTGCCCAGGAAGAGGGCGACTTCGCCATTCTGCAACTCCCCCTCGGCTGGCGCAACAGTTTCGGCACCCTGGGCGCGGAGGATACGCGCGTCCAATATTACCAGACGGTGCACGGCAGGCCGATGTTGGGCGGCAACATCTCGCGCAACCCGCCTATCAAGATGGACTATTTCGCGCACCTCCCTCTTTTCCAGGCATTGACCGCGGTAGAGATGTACCGTGAGCCCGACGCGGCCACCGATGCCGCGGCCCGCGCCCAGGCCGCGGAGTTGCTGGCGCTCTACCAGGTGCGCTACGTCGTCATGCTCCCGCCCGTCTCGGGCCGCGTCCCTTATGCCGACACCTGGGCACGGACGCAGGAGTACGCCCGTCAGGTGCTGCCGTTAGAGGCGGAGCCCACCTACGAGGCTGATGGCGTGAGCGCCTACCGCGTTCTTTGGCCCGCGGCGACAGCAAATATCCGCATAGATTTCGGCACGGAGGCCGCGCGTGCCCACCAGGGCGAAGGTTGGGACGCGCCGGAGGAAATCTACGGCGTCTCGGCCACCTGGGCGGCAGCACGAGAGGCGCGCATCCTTCTCTCGCTGCGGGAGCCGGGGGCCTATCGGCTGACGCTGCGGGCCGCACCTTTTGCCTATCCGGGCGGGCCGCGGCAGACGGTGCAAGTCCTCCTCAACGGGCATCCCCTGGGGCCCGCGCAGGCCATGAACGAGGGGTATCAGGAATACACTTTCAATCTGCCGCCTGAGCGGGCGCGGGCGGGGCTCAACGTGGTGACACTCCGTTTTGGCTACGCGGCGCGCCCGCGCGATGTCCTTCCTGCCGACCTGAGCATCGGGCGTACCGGCGTGCGCGCCCCGGTTGACGTAGAGGTGGACGCCGCGCCCGACCACGCCTATATATCGGCCTATGACGCGGCGGGGCGCAAGACCGATGCGTCGGCGGGGCGGCGCGGCTACAACCTGGCCGTCCTGGACCCCCGCAGCGGGCGCGTGCTGGAAATGAAAGGCTTTGACACCTGGGCCAACGAGTACGAGGCACAGCGGCTGGCCGATTTCGTCGCGGCCATCCCGCTGGGCCGCATCGTCGTGGCGGCGACGAAGGATGACGCGACACCCCATCTGACGGAGGCCGCCGTGCGCTCGCTCGCCGACCTCGGCGCGTCGGTGGATTTGCGCGGCCAAAAGGGGCGCTCCCACGCGCTCGTCGGCGTCAAGGGCGCGCCACCGGGCACCGCGTTGGAATGGAGCGGGGCAGGGAATTCCTATCTGCGGGTCGGGCGCAACGCCGACCGGCGTCCGCTGGCCGCGGCGGTGGACTGGCTGGCGGTTGAGAGGGGGCAGTGATTTTACCCCAGTCAGGCCCGATAACTAAGAATCATGCGCGCGGTTTGTTCTTTGATGCTCTCATCACGCTGGGGCTGGGCCTCCTGGCCCTCGGCCTCTATCTGCGCACCCTCGCGCCCGGCCTCCTTCCTGCCGACGCGGGCGAGTTTCAGTTCACCGCGCCGACGTTGGGGCTGCCGCATCCGACCGGCTACCCTCTCTACACCGTTCTGGGTTGGGCCTGGTCTCACCTCGTTCCTTATCGTGACTATGCCTGGCGCATGAACGCGTTCTCCGCGCTGTGGGGCGCGGTAGCAGTTGGACTGCTGTATCTGACGGCTATGCGCTTCATCGTCGTCGCAATGTCGCCCTCCAGCCAAAGGCCGCCAGACAGCCTTCGCATAGCGAACGCACTGTCGGCCCTCGTCTTCACCGTGTCGCCTACCTTCTGGTCGCAGGCGGTCCTGGCCGAGGTCTATACCCTCCACGCGGCCTTCGTGTCCCTTATCCTACTGCTGACACTGCGTTGCGGCGAACGAAAAGCAGCCTCCCTGTGGCCCCTGGCCGCCGTTATAGGTCTGAGCCTGGTACACCACCGCACGACGATTCTTCTCTTGCCTGCCGTAATCACTTATCTGTTATGGAGACGAGTCGCCTGGCCGATGCGCCCGCGCGGCTGGGCCGCGCTTGCCCTGGCTTTCGCTCTGCCGCTGCTCCTCTACCTATACGTGCCGTGGAGCGGCGCGCGCGCCGACTACCTGCACATCCCCCTGACTTCGGAGCAGATACTTCACGTCTATGAGATCTCGCTGCGCGGGTTCTTTACCTGGATCACTGGTTCCACCTTCGCCGGAGAACTGCGGACTCCCGCCCAGGCATGGGTGCAACTCCCCGCCGCGTGGACGCTTCTGCGTCAGCAGTTCGGC
>JADYZS010000280.1 GCA_020853075.1 Anaerolineae bacterium
CCTGTGCGACAATCCGCGTGGCATCATCGGCAACCCGGAAGAGTCCATGTATCCGGGCGTGAGGAGGCTGCCGCGCCTGGTCCGCCTGCCTGGGGATCTCCGCGGCGGCGAAACCTGTGACGAGTTCGTCAACAACACCGACCTGGCAGCCACGGTATATGACCTGGCAAGTGTAGATAAGCACGATCCGATAGACGGGCAGAGCCTCCTTCCTCTCCTGAGAAGAGGGGAGGGATGGAAGTCCCGCGAGTACGTTACCTGTCGCTACGGCCACAGCCTCTCGTATATAGATAAGAAGTATTGGCTCCTGACGGATCTGGACTGGCAGCCACGGGAGGCGTTTGATTTGGAGAGTGACCCGGACTGTCAGAAGGACATCGGCGCGGCGAACCTGAAAGAACTTTTCACTCTGGCCTGGCAGCGCATCCTGCAAGATGCCCAAGGGGAGTTGCCACCCTATCGCCACATCCGCCGGCTCACGGACGCTCTGGGCCGCGATCTGGATGAGATCAGAAGGACGAAGAACGTCTTTTAGTCCTGGCGGTGCGGCACGCCCAGGGACCGCACCCAACAGACAAATCAAACACTTGAGGAGGCAGACATGATTACCCGGCAAGAGGCAGCAGCGGCACACCGGCGCGCGGAGGAATACCTGCAACGGGCAAATATCGCTATGACGCCCGACGAACTGAAGAACAGGGAGATCGCCGACTTCGGGCTGAGCGACTTGAACAACATCGGCCTGGAAGTCATCGTGTACGTCAACGAGGCGCGCTACTGCGCGAAGGAACTGGTGATGTTCCCCCGCCAGATTTGCCCGGAGCACCGCCATCCGCCCGTCGCGGGGGAACCGGGGAAGCAGGAGACCTTCCGTTGCCGTTGGGGCGAGGTCTATATCTACATGCAGGGCAAGCCAACCCCCAACCCCAAGGCCGTCGTGCCGGAGCGTCACCGGAAGAACATGACGGTCTGGCACGAGGTGATCCTCAAATCTGGCGAGCAGTTCACCATCCCGCCCAACACCTGGCACTGGTTCCAGAGCGGCGACCAGGGGGCTATCGTCTCCGAGTTCTCCAGCGTGAGCCGCGACGAGGCCGACGAGTTCCGCGACCCGGAGATCGGGCGCTTCACCGTGTTGAAGGATTGAGTTGGGCCCGATGTGCTACGGATGACCGTTGATATCCAGTGGATAGGACACCGATAGCCAGCCTGTGGTTCATGCGTGCGGTTCATCACGCTCTCGTACACTTGTACGATCCGGCTGAGTTGCGCAAAAGCCCACTGCTGGAACTTTTCGCCTTGAGCGATGGTGAACAACCGGCCTCCGCGCTGCAACGAATTCTGGTGGATGCCATTGAAAGCATCAAGCCGCAGCCAGAGGTGCCGCCGCAGTCGCCTGCCTGGCGCACCTATCGCATTTTGTTTCACCGCTACACGGAACAGTGTACCCAGCGGGAGGTCTCCGCGACTCTGGCCCTCAGCATCCGCCAGCTGCGACGGCAGGAGCGGAGCGCGGTCTGGGCGCTGGCCGATGACCTCTGGATTCGGTACGGCGTGCAGTATCGCGCGTCCGTCGGGATTTCCGATTCTTCTTCCCCAACCGACAAAGTTGCGACCAGACGGGCCGATACCCCCAGCCGGAAGCAAGAACTAGAGTGGTTGCACCGGTCCCTCGTAAAAGAGGCCGCCGACCCCGTAGAAGTGTTACGGTCGTTGGAGAAGGTCATCAGCCCTCTGGCCCAGGCCACGCGGGTACGGCTTGAATACGCTCTCCCTCAGCCGTTGCCTTTTGTGGCCTGCGAGCCGAACACCTTACGACAGGCGATCCTGAACGTCCTTTCGCCTGCCATCCGCGCTGTGCCTCACGGGCGTATAGAGATCACAGCCCAGGCCCGCGCCGGGGCTGTGATCGTCCACATTCGGCCCGTCGCCGGCCCGCGCAAACCTCCGCCCTTGCCCCGAAATGATGTGGAGAGCCTGGAAATGGCCCGCCAACTGGCAACACTATCGGGAGGCTCCCTGGATCTGCGCATCGGCGCAGAGGAGGCTCAGCCCTTCGTCGCTGCACTCACCGTGCCCGTGGCGATGCGGACCGCTGTGCTCGTGATAGATGATAACGAAGATACTCTACAATTGATCCGCCGTTTTCTCGCGGGAAGCCCCTATCCCCTGGTGGAAGCGCGGAACGCCGAACAAGCCTTAACCCTGGCCGAGAGCCTGATCCCGCGCGCGATTGTGCTGGATCTGATGCTGCCGGGGATAGATGGCTGGGAGGTTTTAGGGAGGCTGCGGGAGCACCCGCGGCTGCACGGCATCCCCATCATCGTCTGTAGCATCCTGCCGCAGAAGCAGCTCGCCCTCACCCTGGGCGCTGCCGCCTTTCTGCGTAAGCCGATCAGCCGGGCCGCTCTGCTGGCGGCTCTGGAGCGGTGGGTTGATATGCGCGCGGGCTCCCCCCGCTGATAATAGCCTTGATGCAATTCAGGAGATGCGGCACCGCCAGCCCTCCTCCTCGCGTCACGGCCAGACAATCGGTGACCATCGGGTGGCCGGTAGGGTCCCTGGCCGAAAGCACGATCACCGGAATATCGCGCAAGGCAGCATCCTTCTTCATCTCGGCGACGATTTCAAAACCATTTAGTTCTGGCATGATGAGGTCCAACAGCACCACGTCGGGGTGTTCCTCTCGCAGCAATTGGAGACCTTGTCGTCCCTCTGTGGTAGTCAGAACGCGATATTTCCGGTTCATAGATCTGAGCATACGCCGGAACAAGCGGGCCGCATCCGGTTCATCGTCAATGACGAGCACCGTTCTGCCGCGCAGGTTCAGGCGATCCAGGGCGGCGATGAGATCGTCTCGTGCCACCGGCTTGGTCAGGTAGCTAGATACGCCCAAAGCCGTCGCGGCCTCCAGCGTGCCCGGAACAGAGCAGATGATCACTGGCGTCTCGTGCAGTTGCGCTGCACGCTCCCGCACGCGTTCCAAGGTTTCTAGCACAGCGCTATCGTTGATCAGGAGAGCCAGCGCCGGCAGCCGCTCCACCTCCGCAACTGCCCTCTCCAGAGAGGCGACCGGCACAATCTCTACCCCATCCAGATAGCGGCTGAGAAGCCTTTGCAATGAATGTCCCTGTTCCACCACAAGGAGAGAGGGAGAGGCCGTGACTGTGGGAGCCTGCGAAGGTTGCGTCCTCTGCCGGTACTCCCACTCAGGCTGAAGCCAGCGTGGCGCCATCTTCTCTGCTGCCGCAGAAGGGCCAATCGGTAGGCTGAAGTAGAAGGTGGCCCCGTGGCCGATCTCGCTCTCCAGCCACATCTTGCCGCCGTGCATTTCCACGAAACTCCGGCTGATGCTCAATCCCAACCCGCTGCCGCCGAATCTGCGGCTCGTGGATTCGTCCAATTGCTGAAAGGGCTTGAATAGTCTCTCCATGTCCTCGGCGGCAATCCCCGGCCCTGTATCGGCTACACCGATCACGACCTCATCTCGTTGTGCCCAGGCTCTCACCTCCACGCCGCCGTGCTCGGTGAACCGCCCGGCATTGCTGAGGAGGTTCAGAAACACTTCGCGCAGGCGCGTGCGGTCGGCCAGAACCAGCGGCAGGCTCTCCGGTACATTGATCTTCAGATACAGGCCTTTAGATTCGTAGAGAGGTCGCACGGCGATGGCCGTCGCCTCTGCCAGTTCGGCCAGGGAAACGCGTTCTTTGGTCAAGGCCATTTGCCCGGCCTCAATCTGGCTCAGGTCTAATACGTCGTCTATCAGGCCGGAGAGATGCTGGCTATTGCGCAAGATGATGGACAGGTCGGCCAAGAGAGAGGGGGGAATCCGGCCATAGGTTTCGGGGCCATCCAGGATCGCTTGCGTGAACCCGATCACCATGTTCAGGGGGGTGCGCAACTCGTGACTCACGTTTGCCACGAAAGTCGCCTTGGCGCGATGCGCTTCTTCAGCAGCCACGTAAGCCATCGCCAGTTTCTGGTTCATCAGCGCCAACTGCCGGTGCGCGTGCTCCAGGTCGCTGAGGGCCTGAGTGATCTCAGCCCGGCTCTCCCCTGCCTCTCGCTGCATCTCCTCAGCCTTGTGGTAATAATCCAAAGCCCAGCGCACCAATTGGCGCACGGGCCTCTGCGCCAGGTACATGATGCCGAGGAGTGACCCGTTCAAGGCCACCGTGAGACCAATGGTTAGGTTGCTGACGTTCGCGGGAGCATAGCGCCGGAGTACTAGCAGGAGCAGGGCCTCGCCGACGGCAACGGCCAGACCATCCAGGGGGCTGAGGAGAGCGGCAGCGAGGACGGTGGGGACGGCTAACAAGGTCAGAAAGCCGGGCGCGCCGAACCAGACGTTAAACAGGATGATGGTTGCGACCAGGCCAATGACCAGGAGCCAGCGGCTGAACCACGGCCTGCGGTCCGCGGTGAGCCAGGTGAGCACGGCCATCGCGCTTACCAGGATGGGAAGTATCACCAGCGTTCGCGATAGGTTTAGCAGCTCCCAAGCCACGGTCAGCGCCAGCCCCAACAGGATGAGGGCGACCCCCACCGGCCGTGGCGACGCGCGCAAATCATAATCCAGGCGAAATCCGCCGGGTGTATTCATGGTGTCTTCTCTCACGTTGACCTCCTGACACCATGAGACTATAAGGGATACGGCATTTTGTCAAGAGGGAAAAACCACGGAGACACGAAGAACACTGAGAACAATGATAAATCTCCGTGCTCTCCGTGGTGAGGCTTTTGCCGTGCCTACTTCACCACCACCGGCAGATAAACCCGGCTCGGCGTCGCGGTCGGCGTGGGGGTCTCCGTCGGAGTCTCCGTTGGCGTCGGAGTTTCGGTCGGGGTTTCCGTGGGGGTTTCGGTTGGCGTGTCCGTCGGAGTTGGGGTCGGCGTCTCGGTAGCCGTCGCTGTGGGGGTTTCGGTCGGCGTGGGGGTTGGCGTCCCCGTGGCGGTCGGCGTCGGCGAAGGCTCGGTCACTGGCGGCGCGTTCACCCGTCCGCTATAAGCCTGGCCCCGGTTGACA
>JADYZS010000281.1 GCA_020853075.1 Anaerolineae bacterium
GTTGCAAGGGGCGAACGTGCAATTGCAGACAGCCATCCATGCCAAAGATGAGATGATCCAAAACGTCTCTCACGAGTTGCGCACACCGCTGACCCATATCAAAGGCTACACCGAACTGCTGATAGATGGCGTTCTGGGGGAGTTAAACGAAGACCAATATCAGGCGATGGCGACGGTGAACAAGAAGGCAGATGCCCTGGCGCGGCTGGTGAACGGCCTCCTGACTTTGCAGACCTTCTCTGCCGAGGAATTGGAACTCGGCCCGGTGAACGTGAGCACGCTGCTGAAGGAGCTGGCCGATGACTGGGGCGTGCGGCTGGCCGACGGCCCGGTGCAGGTAGAGATCATACCGACAGCAGCGCATTTGCGCGCGCACGCCGACGCCGAACGTCTGCGCGAGGCTATGGACCAGTTGATAGACAATGCCCTGAAGTTCAGCCCTAACGGGGGCGTCATCCGCCTGGAGGCGGAAGACAAGGGAGAGATGGTTAGGCTGGCCGTCTCCGACAGCGGCATCGGTATCCCGCCGGATAAACTGAGTGCGGTCTTTGAGCGCTTCTACCAGGTGGACGGCTCCTCCAAACGCCGGTACGGGGGCGCGGGCATCGGCCTTTCCCTCGTGCAAAAGATTGTGGAGGCGCATCAAGGAGAGGTGTGGGTGGAAAGCCCGGGGTGGCTTGGTCAGGGCACGACCTTCGTGATTGAAGTGCCGGCTGCCAACGGAGTGGGGCCGGAGGAGGGGTAGGTGGGTCAGCGGCTCAGCGGTTCAGCGGATGCCTTCGGCGTAGCGGATTAGCGGATGGCCGTCCCGTAGGGGCGCAGCATGCTGCGCCCCTACCTATCCGCTGACCCTCACGCGGCAAGCCGCTGCACCGGGTTGCGCAGGAGGCCGATAGCCTCCGAGTAGATCTCTACGACGTCGCCCGCGCGCAGCGCGTGCTGGTTCTCCACGATGATGCCGGTGCCCGTCATCAGCACGGTTCCCGTGGGGATGGGGTTGTGGCGAATCAGGAAGCCGACCAGTTCGGCGAAGGCGCGGCGCATCTGCTTGATGCTGGTGCTGCCCCGGAAGATGGTCTCCTTGCCGCGGCGGATGGTGCAGGTCAGGTCAATGGTGGCGGGGTCGGGTATCTCGTCTGCGGTGACCAGGACCGGCCCCAAGGCGCAGCAGCCCAGGAAGATCTTGGATTGGGGCAGGTAGAGGGGGTTCTCGCGCTCAATGTCCCAGGCCGAGACGTCGTCGGCCAGGGTGTAGCCCGCGATCTGGCCGCGGGAATCCAGCACCAGGGCCACCTCCGGCTCCGGTGCGGTGAAGGCTGAATCGGAACGGATGCTGACCGCGCCGTTTGACCCCACGCAGTGCACGGCAGTCCCCTTGAAGAAAAGTTCCGGACGCTCCCCGTAATAGACCTTATCGTAGATGCCCCGTGGCGTGTTCGTTTCGGCATCGCGGAACTCCGCGCTGCGCCGGTAGGTCACGCCCGCGCCCCAGACGGCCAGCGGCTCCAGCGGGATGAGGAGATGGGCGCGGTCTTGCGCCAGCGGCCCATCCAACTGAGCAAAGGGGTAGGATACGCCGCGCGCCCGGGCACGCGCCCGCGCGGCCACCACGGCCAGGCTCTCGCCTTTTGCCTCAGCCTGCTGAAGCAGAGCCAGCACCGTGTTCGCCTCCGGCGCGGTGATGTCAACAACGGTCTCGCCTTCCAGCACACCCACCCGCGCGCCCACACCCGGCAGCCAGAATTGTAGTAACCTCATGCAGTCGGCTCCTTCCTGAATGTCCACTCCTGAGTAGAGTATAGCGTCGGGCGGAGAATTTGTCCAGTTTAGCAGCAAAACCGTATCAAAATCGGGCGGCGTCCGTATGTCTGTTTGACACGGCAAGCAGAAGCCAAAGGACAACGGGGGCCAGGCGTGCAGAGAAACTACCACCATCGTTCACAAGGACTCGTCCGCTTCGTCGGGGTGCTCGTCGCCCTGGCCCTGGTGATAATGCCCGGCCTGGCGCGTCCGGCTGTTATTGAGGCTACCCCCGCAGGATGCCAGGAGCGCGTCCTAAACCGGGGCTTTGAATCCGGGGCCGCCGCGCCGTGGGTCGCCTCACGCAGCGGGTTGGTGAGCGACCTTTATGCCCACAATGGCCGCTGGGCGGCCCTGTTAGGGAGCCGGAACGAGGCCAACGACGACCTCTACCAGCAGGTCGTGATCCCCTCCAACATCATCACCGCCGAGCTAAGTTTCTGGTGGTCCATCCAGACCTTTGAGGAGGTGCATCCCAACGATTTCTTGACCGTCACCATTCGCAACACGGCAAACAACACGCTGGCCGTGCTGCAAACCTTCAGCGATGCCGACGGCAGCACCGAACTGCCGGTGTGGACGCGCTCCGTCTATACGCTGACCGCCTACGCCGGCCAGACGGTGCGCATCGCCTTCCATGCCAACACAGACCTGACAAACCTGACCCTCTTCTTTGTGGACGACGTGAGCCTGACTGCCTGTGGCGCGAGCCTGACGGCAGTCCGGCGGTTCCTACCTCTCGTCAAGAGGTAGAATGGCCTGACCTAAACTATCCCATGGGGGAAACCTATCTTGGAGCGAAAAACCATGAAACTGTTACAGAGCCGTCTGCTACTCTCCCACCGTGTTCTCCTGACCGCGGTGGTGATCCTGACCTTTGGTATCGTCCCCGCCTTCACCTTCAGCCTCACCCGCGCCGCGCCGCAGGCAGAGGCTTCTGTAGAGGCCGGTGAAGTGCGTTTCGCGGGCGTCATCAGTGCCGTCCCCGGTAGTGGGTTCGTCGGGGACTGGACTATCGGCGGCGAGACCGTTCACGTCACGTCCGCCACCCGTGTAGAAGAGCGCGGGGCCACGGCTGCCGTGGGCAACTGGGCCGACGTGCGCGCGCTGCGCAACGCCGACAACACCCTCACGGCCACCCGTCTGGAGGTCGTGCCGCCGGTTGTGCTCCTCAAGGGGCCCATCAACGGCATCCCGGACGGGCGGCTGGGCGTGTGGACCATCGCCGGTCAAGCCATCACCGTCAATGCCGAGACGCGCATCGCGGAGTTCCTCGGCCCCGCGGTGGTCGGCGCGTGGGTCGCCGTGTATGCCCAGCAGGATAGCGGCGGCAACCTGGTCGCCCTCCGCATCATGGTCATTGAGCCGGATAATACCGTCAAGGTGCACGGCGCCATCCAGCAGGTGGGGGCCGATATGTGGGTCGTGAGCGGCATCAGCGTCACCCTCAACGTGGACACCGAGGTAGAGGGCCCGGCCCGGATAGACCTGTTGGCTAAGGTGGAAGCCCGCTTGCAGGATGACCTCTCCCTGCTGGCCCGCCACATTGAGGTAGATTTTGAGGAAAAGGAGCCAAAGGAGCGGCGCGTCACTTTCCAGGGCGAGGTACAGTCCATGCCGGCCGGCGGCTTCGTCGGCGATTGGCAGGTCGCCGGTCGCACCGTCCACGTGACCGCCAACACCGAAGTGGACGAGGACAAAGGCCCGGCCCAGGTAGGCGCGCAGGTGTTGGTAAAGGGGACTCTCCAGAACGACAATAGCGTTCTCGCCACCGACATCAAGGTGCTCCCGCCCGTCGGTCTGCGCACCATCCGCTTTGAGGGCATCATTCAATCAATGCCCGCTGGTGGCAAGGTCGGGACCTGGGTCATCAGCGGACGGAGCGTGGAGGTCACCGAGCGTACCTGGGTGGACGAGCATGACGGGCCTGCCATCGTCGGCGCGCAGGTGAAGGTGATCGCCGTGGAACAGGCCGACGGGACACTCTGGGCGCTGCGCATAGAGGTAGAAGATGACGATGACGGGGACAACGACCATTTCGTGCGCTTCCGCGGCCTGGTTGAGCAACTCCCCAATGACCCGAATCTCATCGGCCTCTGGGTCGTGGGCGCGCAACGGGTCATGGTGACGGCGCGGACCGAGATTGAGGATGAGCATGGCAGCATCGCCCTCGGCGTTGAGGTGGAAGTACGAGGTATCCAGGGCGCGGAAGGGCCGGTGGTGGCGCGAGAGATCAAAGTTCTGGAAGAGGATGATGACGATGATGATAACGGGACACCGGAGCCTTCCCGCACGCCGCGCATGACGCGGACGCCGGAAGCCACCGGCACGCCGGACGACGATGATGATGACGAGACCAGGACGCCGGAACCTTCCCTCACGCCGCGCATGACGCGGACGCCGGAAGCCACCCAGACGCGAGAGCCGACGCGAACCCCAACGCCGACCTCTACCCGGATGATGAACGAGGTCAGGTTTGAGGGGCTCATAGAGAGCCGACCTGCCGAGCGCAACGGCCTCTGGGTGATCGCCGGACGCCAGGTGGAGGTCACGGCAGCCACCGAGATAGACGAGGAGGACGGGCCTGCGGTGGTGGGCGCGCGCGTCAAGGTGGAGGGCTGGCAGAACGGTTCAGGGCCGGTGCTTGCCAGGAAGATAGAGGTCAAGGACGACTGAGGAGGGGTAGTATAGTTCACCTGATACGAACCTCCAACCCCGCCCTCCCCCGTTCGTTTTACGGGGGAGGGCCAGGGTGGGGGCCGGTAATTGGCACTATTTTTAGGACAGACGCGGGGAACGCGGAGGTTTTTGATACTCCGTGTTCTCCGCGTCTCCGTGGTTAGACTATTTTCGTTCGCCGCGGGCGATGTTGACGCCGGCGGCTTGTTCGTAAAACGTGGCGATGATAGTGAAGTCTTCCCGGCCCTTGCCCATCGCCCGCAAGAGCTCAAAGACCTGCGTGGCGATGGCGCCTTCCAGCAAGGGCACGCCTAATTGCCGCGCCGTCGCCATGGCCAGGCCGATGTCCTTCGCCATCAGGTCCAGCATGAAGCCGGGCTTGTACTGGTTCTGGAAGACGGTGGTCGGCATATATTTCTCAAAGACCTGGCTCTGGCCGGAACTCGCGCTGATGACCTCGCGCAACACCTCGGCCTTGACGCCCGCCTTGACGCCCAGGGCCAGCCCCTCCGCCGCCCCCACCAGGTTGATGCCGAGCATCAGGTTGTTGCAGATCTTCACCACCTGGCCCATGCCGCTGCCCCCCACGTGAAAGATGCGTTTGCCCATCGCCTCCAGCACGGGGCGCACTTCGTTGAGGGTGGCCTCCTCGCCGCCGACCATGAAGGTCAGGGTGCCGCTGGCTGCGCCTGCCGGGCCGCCGCTCATGGGGGAATCTATCATCTTGACGCCCTTCTCCGCGGCCAACTTTGCCAACTTCTGCGTGGTGGCAGGGAGGATGCTGCTGGCGTCTATGATGACGGTCCCCGGCCTGGTCCCTTCCAGGAGGCCGCCAGGCCCGGCGACCGCCTCCTCCACGAAAGGCGAATCGGGGAGGCAGGTGATGACGACCTCGCTGGCCGCGGCGACCTCTTTGGCCGAGGCGGCCACGTGGGCTCCTTCCGCCTCTAACTCGCGCAGGGGAGCCGCGACCTTATCATAGACGGTGAGGTAAAAGCCCGCTTTGAGGAGGTTGCGGGCCATGGACTTGCCCATCGTGCCGACGCCGACAAACCCGATCTTCTTCATGTCCTTTCCTCCGCTCAGGTATGCCCTCGCTTGCTGCGATGAGATGATAGGAGGGTGTGGGGTGCGCCCTATTATATGCGCCGCAGGCCCCGCGTGTCAAAGAGGCCGGGGGCGCGGGTGCACACCGTGAAGTTCAGGTTTTTTGAAAACTGTGTTAAGATATTTTCCCTATTGACCATAACGGGTTCTTGTGGCATACTCGGCGTGGTATGAGAGCCAGCGGATGCTACGCGAAGCGGATTAGCAGATGGCTGTCCCATGGAGGTATGTCCGCTAATCCGCTACCTATCCGCTGACTAAATTATATAGCCCATTCTCATCTCATCTGCACGAATCGGGAGGTTCTATGGTCACGAAGCGCGGGTTTGCACTCCTCGTCTGGATGATCGCTCTGGCTCTGTTGCTGATGGGGCAGGGGGGCTTGCTCATGGCGCAGGAACCGCAGCCGCCGGCCGCGGCGGAGCGGGCGGAGCCGGCCCTGGTGGCAGAGTTACAAGAGGCCACTGGCGGCACTGTGCGCGTCTCCTACCATGCGCAGACCGGCAAAGTCCGCTTCATCGGCACCGATCTGGATCGCCCTATCGCTCAGAAGGTCGCCCTGGCGGCAGAAAGCACGCCGGAGGACGCGGCCCGTGCCTTCCTCTCCGCCTATGGCTCCCTCTTCGGCTTGAGAGATCAGGCGGCGGAACTGCGGGTGATGCGGAACCGGGCGGCGGAACAAGACCGTTCCTTCGTCCGCTTCCAGCAGGTCTATCAAGGCATCCCCGTGCTGGGGGGTGAGTTGATTGTGCAGGTGGATCGGGACAAGAATGTGGTCTCGGCCAGCGGCGAGATACTCCCTGACCTCCCGGCCAGCGTCGTGCCTGCTGTCAGCGCGGAGGCGGCGCGGCAAAAGGCGCTGGCAGCGATGGCAAAGCATCATGAGATCGCCGTGGAGGCTTTGACCAGCAGCGAGCCGGAGTTGTGGCTCTACAATCCCATTCTCCTGGGTGGGCCGGGGCTGCGCACCACCAGCCTGGTGTGGCGGCTGGAGGTGCAGGGGGTGGAACTCCTCCCCATCCGGGAGTTGGTGCTGGTAGATGCGCGGCTGGGTGCGGTCACCTTGCACTTCAACCAGATAGACACGGCCAGGTTCCGCAAGATCTACGACAAGAACAACGTCCGTTCCGATTCTCTCCCCGGCCCGGAGCCGCCCGCGCGGGTGGAGGGGCAGGGGCCTTCGGGCATCGCCGACGTGAACAACGCCTACGACTTCGCGGGCGACACCTACACCTTCTACCTCAACAACCACGCGCGAGATAGCATCAACGGCAGCGGCGGCATCCTCACCTCCACCGTGCGCTTCTGCCCTTCAAATCCTGCCGCGGCTTGCCCCTATGACAACGCCTTCTGGAACGGCGTGCAGATGGTCTATGGTCAGGGCTTCACCACAGGGGACGACGTGGTATCCCACGAGATGACCCACGGCGTCACCGATTACGAGTCTCGCCTGTTCTACTACATGCAGTCGGGGGCGATCAACGAAGCCCTCTCCGACATCTGGGGCGAGTTCGTGGATCAGACGAACGGGAAGGGGAACGACACGGCGGGCGTGAAGTGGTTGATGGGAGAGGATCTCTCCATCGGTGCGATTCGCAGCATGAGCAACCCGCCAACCTTCGGTGACCCCGACCGGATGCTGAGCAGCAACTACTACTGTGGCTACGCGGACAACGGGGGCGTCCATTCCAACAGCGGTGTCGCCAACAAGGCAGCCTACCTGATGGTGGATGGGGGGAGTTTCAACGGCAAGACGGTAACAGGCTTGGGGATCACGAAGGTGGCGAAGATCTGGTACCAGGTGCAGACCAACATGTTCACCTCGGCCAGCGACTACCAGGATCTGTACGACAACTTGCAGCAGGCGTGCACCGGGCTGATCGGGACGGCGGGGATCACCGCGGGGGACTGCCAGCAGGTGAAGAATGCGGTGGACGCTACGCAGATGAACCAGCAGCCGGCGGCCTGTGCGGCCACGGAAGCGCCGGTCTGTGCGGCGGGCCAGACGCCCGTGAACCTCTACTTTGACAACTTTGAGAACCCGGCCAGCGGCAAGTGGACGTCGGGGGCCCTCATAGGGGGCAGCACCTGGTACTACCCCCAGACCAGCAATCCCTTTGACTTTGATGCAACGTATGCCACCAGCGGGCAGTACAACCTGTGGGGCTACAACCAATCTACTCGGAGCGACTTCTTTATGCAGATGACGGGGAACGTGGCGTTGCCGGGCGGGAGCAGCCCATACCTGCACTTTGAGCACGCCTATTCCTTTGAGGCTAACCTCGTCGGGACTATGTATGACGGCGGGGTGCTGGAGTACAGCACAAACGGGGGCGCTTCGTGGACGGATGCCGGGTCGCTCTTCACCCACAACGGTTACGATGGGGCGATCAGCTCTGCGTTTGACAACCCACTGAAGGGTCGGTCGGCCTTCGGGCGCAAGAGCGATGGGTACATCTCCAGCCGGGTGAACCTGAGTTCGCTGGCGGGGCAGAACGTGCGCTTCCGCTTCCGCATCGCTACCGATACCGGCTACGATGATTATGGCTGGTTCATTGACGACGTGCGCGTCTATACCTGCGGGGCCGGGGCAACGGCCACGCCGACCCGGACGCCGACGCGCACGCCAACCCGGACGGCCACCGTCACCCGGACACCCACCCGGACGCGCACGCCAACCCGCACGCCCACAGTGACCCGCACACCGACGGCGACGCGCACGCCGACCCGGACGCCGACGCGCACGCCGATCCCGCAGCAGACTCACACCATCGCGGCCAACAGCGACGACGCGTACGACCGCAGCGGGGCCTGCTCGGTCATCACCGCGACGCTGGGCACGACGGGCAGCGATGCGCACACGGCGGGCTTCCGCTTCACGGGCCTGACGAGGCCGGTGGACAGCGCGGTGGTGGTGTCGGCTACCCTGCGCTGGACGGCGGCGGCCTCCTCGTCCACGGCGGTCAACCTGCGCATCTACGGCCAGAAAACGGCGACCTCGGTGACCTTTGATTGCACAAGCAACAAGCCATCGCAGCGGACGAAGACGACAGCCTTTACCGCCTACACGCCGCCCGCGTGGACGGCAAACAACACTTACAACAGCCCCGACATCGCGCCCGTGCTGAACGAGATACTGGCGGCAGCGGGCACGTCGTGGGACGGCTCCTTCGTCCTCCTGGTGACCCGCACCGGTGGCAGCGGCGCGCGCGACCCGAAGGTGCGGGAGAACGACCCGGCGAACGCGGCGAAACTGGTGATCAAGTGGGCCCCGCCGCCGATCCTACCGCGCAAGTGGCTGCCGTTGGTGCTCAAGTAGGGGTCCTACTCGGAACCTCTCTACCCTCCCGGCCCCCTCTTCTCCCCGATTCGGGGAGAGGAGGCTGACAGGGGTAGGTATTTCTGTGAGTGACCTATTGCGAGGGTTGGATCGCCCCTCACCCTACCCTCTCCCCGGAGGGGAGAGGGCGTGGGCCAACTCCCCTCTCTCGCTTGCGGGAGAGGGGCAAGTCCCGTGGGCGTACTCGCCGTACGGGACGGGGGTGAGGGGTAAAGGTACTCCAACAGTCGTTCCCTTATGGAAATACCTACCCTTGTGAGGAGGGGAGAGGGGGAAGAGGGTGGAGAGAGGTCGTGAGAGGCTGTCTGAAAAGACCCAGCTATCGGTTAGAAACCGACAACGGTGTAGCAAACCCGCTTTGCGGGTTTCTTGTACATACCAGCCGTCGGATTTTATCCGATGGCGACCTATTCCTAGACTTCTCCTCAGGGGATTCGTTCTGCCACCCTCTACCGGCTGCACACGCCGGTAGAGGGTATATTCTCCCCTCGGCTGATGCTGTGGGAGGGAAGCCGGACGCGGCTCTGGCGTCACCTTGCCATCACAGGGAGCCAGAGTTGTGTGCCGATGTAAATCGTTACGCTGGCCGTGCTGGTCATGCCGTCGCTGTCGCGGGCGCGCAGGGTCAAGGTATGCGCGCCGGGCCGCAGCCCCATGACCGTCAAGTTGGGCCCTGTCCCCAATTCGCCCTGGCGATCTGACGTCCAGGTAAGCGCCGCATCGCCCAGCGGTCCATCCTCCAGGTCGCTTGCCAGCCCATCCAACTCAATGAACGCGTTGCGGTGGAACGTCGCGCCCGCTGCCGGGCTCAATAGATAGACCTGCGGCGGCTTGCGGCTGACGCTGAAGGTCGCATCGGAGGTATCCTCGGCAGTGTGGACGCCGTCGCTGGCAATCACGCGCACCAGCGCCTGGTTCGTGCCGCCCAGAGAGGCCGCGTCCAGGTTGTAGGACGTGGCGCTCAGGTTGGTCGCCAGCGACGACCAGGTCGCGCCGCCGTTGCGTGAGTATTGCAGCGTATAGACCAGGGCGTCACCGTCGGCGTCACTGCCCGTCCAAC
>JADYZS010000282.1 GCA_020853075.1 Anaerolineae bacterium
CGGCGGAGGGCGAGTGGGTCGGCTTCCTGGATGCGGACGGAACCTATCCCCCCGAACATTTTCCTGCTCTCTGCCAGGCGGCCCAAGAACAGGATGCCGACATCGTTATCGGCTCTCGCATGGCCGGTGCCGATAGTCAGATGCCCGCCGTGCGCAGGCTGGGGAACCTGATCTTTGCCAATCTGGTCAGCCTCATCAGCGCCCAACGAATCACCGACTCGGCCAGCGGCATGAGGATCTTCAAGAAATCTATCCTGAACCGGCTCTACCCGCTGCCCGACGGCCTGAATCTGACGCCGGTCATGAGCACCCGTGCGCTCCACGAACAACTCAAGATCATTGAGGTGCCGATTCCATATCAAGAACGAGTTGGGCGCTCCAAACTCAGCGTCGTGCGGGATGGTATCCAGTTCGCCCAGTCCATCGTCTGGACGGCGCTCAACTACAATCCGGTGCGTCCCCTCGGTCTGGTGGGCACGTTGGCTCTGAGTCTGGCCGCCCTCACTGGCTTGGGCCTCGTGATCGCCCGCCTCGCCGGCATCACCTCGGTAGGGCCTCTGGCCGCGTTTGCCCTGTTTGCTGCGTTGGTGTTGGCTGTGGCCGGTGTCAGTATCTTGACGCTGGGCATCAGTTTCAATTACTTTGTCGCCCTGTTCCACAAGGAACCGGTGCGCCAGGGTCTCTTTGGACGGTCAGGCATCGCCACCCGGTTGGATCGGCACTTCGGTTGGCTAGGCCTCGCTCTATTTGGAGTGGGCGGGATCCTGGCTCTCGCCGGCCTGGTGCTGGGTCAGAGCGGTTGGCCGGTCTCCAGGCTCTGGCTCTATTATCTGAGCAGCGCATCGTTCACCCTGGTCGGCATCCAGTTGATGATAGCGTGGGTGCAGATGCAGGTGCTGGATGCTCTGAAAGCCCGCGATACGCTGGTGGCCCACGATATGCGGGGCAATGGGAAGGTGAACGCCTCTCTGCCGTTGGCCGACCACAAGGTACTGGAAGAGAACCGCAATTGACGTGGGCAGACCCTGTGCAGATCATAAGCAACGACACGGGTTGTTGTCAGGAGAAGGGATACATTGTTGGATAGAGGAGGTTTGTGATGACTGAGGAGATAAAGCTAGATGAGGCTCTGCGCGCGAACCTGGGCACGCGACGGCTCCCTGCCGTGCGCGCGGCCCGTTTTCCCGATGCCGGGGCAACGGTCCGGACGTTGACCTCGTCCACGCGCCCCGTCGGCTCCGTGGACGTGATGTTGGTGAATCCCCCGTCGCCCGACGGCGGCATTTGGATCCGCAGCCAGCACCGGGTAGGCCGACGCAGCCGCGAGAACATGATCTGGCCCCAGGTCAGCCTGGCGCAACTGGCCGCGCTCCTGGCTCCTGATTACACCGTTGAGGTGGTGGACGCCATTGCGATGCGGATGGGCTGGCCGGAGTTTGAGAAACTTCTGGATCAGAAGCGACCCAAATATTATCTGACCCAGGTGACCGCGCCCACCCTGCGCAACGATATGTACGGCGTCTTCTTAGCCAAGTCGGTGGGCGCTCGCACGATGGCCTTCGGCACCCACGTGACGCCCATGACGTTGGAGACGATGCGCCCCTTCCCCGCACTAGATTTCGTCCTGCGCGGCGAGCCGGAGATGACGCTCAGGGAACTCCTGGATACTTTGGAAAACAAATCGCCGAGCGACCCGCGCACCACCAAGATGCTGGCCGAGACCAGCCTGCGCGACGCCATCGTGCCATCCGGCGAGAATCCATCTCCCCTCGCCCGCGTAGCCGGGTTGGCCTGGCGAGATAAGCAAGAGATCATCATCAACCCGGATCGCCCGTTCATCCCGAACCTGGACGACCTGCCGATACCGCTGCACCAGCTGCTGCCGCTGACGAAGCAGCGTATGCCGATGATTAAGGGGCCTTTCACCTTCATCGTCACCAGCCGCGGCTGCACGGCGGGCTGCAAGTTCTGCATCAAGCACGTCTCCTACCAGAACAGCGTGCGCGTCCGCTCGCCGGAGAAGATTCTGGAAGAACTTCAACAACTATCCGGATTAGGGATTCACAACGTCCACATGTACGCGGACCTCTTCACCCTCAGCCGCGACCAGGTGGTCGGCCTCTGCGACCTGATCCTGTCGTCGGGCCTGAAGGTGAAATGGACCTGCAATAGCCGGGTGGACTACGTGGATGAAAAGATGTTGCAGTTGATGGCAAGGGCAGGTTGCTGGTTTATCTCCTGGGGCATAGAGAGCGCCAACGAAGAGATCCTGAAGCGAACACGCAAAGGGTATCGCAAAGAGCAAGCGTTCCGGGCCCTGAATTGGGCCAGGGCAGCGGGGATCAAGAACTGGGGATACTTCATCATCGGGCTCCCCGGCGAGACCGAGGAGACGATCCAAGAGACTATCGCCTACGCCAAACAACTTCCGCTAGACATCGCCCTGTTTCACATCGCCGCACCCTATCCCGGCACGCCCTTCTTCTACGAAGTCGTAGAAAACAACTGGTTCCGCCCCGGCACGAAGTGGGAAGAGGTGGACATGGACCAGTCCACCGTGCTGGATTACCCCGGCCTCTCGGCGGAGCGGCTGGAATACTGGCAGAAGCGAGCGACGCGCGAGTGGTCGCTGCGCCCCGGCCCCATCTTGACCTTCATCAAGGGGATGAACACCTGGGAAGGCTTCAAGAGCGCGGTGAGCGTGGCCTGGCAGACGCTTCAATTTGTGCGCGGTTAGAGCCAGGGAAGGATTGCAAAGATCACAGAGACTTTGGCTGCGGCCAGAACCGGCGTGCGGCGTACGGCCTACGACTGGCCCATGCTCCTCTTCGTTGTGTCGGCAGCGGTGGGTTTGGGCATCGCCTACGATGCGAAGGCCGCCTGGCCGAAGTTTGGTCTGATCATGGGGGGAGTGGCGCTCGCCTACTGGTTCGCCCACGCACCGGAACGGGTGCGCCTGGGCCGGTGGGGCGAGGTCTCGCCCGTGCGGGCAGTACTCAGCACACTTCCTGCTCTCGTTGCGGTCTTCTTTCTATTAACAAACGATTGGGCAAGATGGCAAGGGAAGTTGGGGTGGCTGGAGCCGGTGATGCGCTGGTTAGCCGCGTGGCGACTGGCGCTTCCGGGCATCCGGCTGAATCCCAACGTGGTCGGTGGCATCATCGCCGCCTTTCTACCCCTACAGGCGGCTGCCTTGCAGGGAGGAAGCCGCGACCAGAGGGACATCTGGCTCCGCTCCCTCCTGCTCGGCCTGTCCGGGGTGGGCCTGCTGCTGAGTGCCTCGCGCGGGGCGTGGCTGGCGTTGGCCGCAGCGGCCGGTGGCTGGGCATTATGGGAACTGGCCGGGTGGATAGCCAGGCGACAGACAGGGGACGAAGGGAGGCGCATCCAAACCGCCATCTGGGCGGGCTTGTTGGTCGTTGGTATAACACTTATCGCCTTCGCGTTGGTCCTGACGCC
>JADYZS010000283.1 GCA_020853075.1 Anaerolineae bacterium
AACACCCTGATCTTTGATGAGGAGTTCGGCGGGTACATGGGCATCGTGGAGAACTTCTGCCAGGCTATCCGTGGCGTAGAGAAACCGTTGGTGACGGGCTGGGACGGCCACCAGGCCTACGAATTGAGCGTTGCCTCGCATCTCTCTATTGCCCGCCGCGGCGAGGTAATCTCGCTGCCCCTTGACCCGGCCATCGCCGATGCGGAATGTGCCCGGTGGTTGCAATCTCGCCGGCACCCGCGGTAGAACACCATCTTTGGAGGTCCGCCATGCCCAACAACCCCACCGCCGAACGCATCGTCTATCGGGGAGACCACTTGCGCGCCGTCGCCATGCCCCTGGGCGGGCTCGGCACCGGCTCCATCGCCCTCTGCGGCGACGGCAGCCTGCGCCAGTGGCAGCTCTTCAACACGGCGAACCACCTGGCGATGGTCCCCCATTCGGTCTTCGCCATCTGGGCACAAAAGAGAACTTTGTTCACCAAGCCGGTTGTGCGCATCCTGCAATCGGCAGAGACCTACGACCATAGCCGCTTCTCGCCTGCGCCCCTGGTCAACGACCACGTGGTGCCTGCCGCCTGCACGGACCTCTTGAAACGCTTCCCCGGCGTGCCGCACGTGGAGTTCGTGGGCGAGTACCCCATCGCCCAGGTCGCCTACCTGGACGACACGCTGCCGGTCAAGGTCTCCCTGGAAGCCTTCTCTCCCATGATCCCGTTGAACGATGCGGATTCTGGGCTCCCTGCCATTTTCTTCCGATTCTCGGTAGAAAATCCCGGCGAAAAGGGAGTCACAGTCTCGCTGGCAGCGACGTTGCAGAACGCGGTGGGGTGGGATGGCATCACCCCCATCTGGGGCGTAGAGAGTCCTTTATTCGGTGGCAACCGCAATACCGTCCTCCGCCTGGCCGGGATGACCGCGCTGGAGATGCGTAACGTTCACCGACGACAGGCCGACGTGGGCTACGGCCAGATGGTGCTAGCGACGCTCAACGAGGGGGCTACTTTCCTGAGCCAATGGGACGACCTGGAGGAGTGGTGGGCCGATTTCTCTCAAGACGGCGCGCTCGCCAACGGGGAAGACTCCGGGCCGTCACCTGAGGGCCGCACCTGGAACGGCGCGCTGGCCGTACCGTTGCGGTTGGAGCCCGGCCAGAAAGGTCAGGCAACTTTCGTGCTGGCCTGGTATTTCCCCAACCGCTACGTGGACTGGGACCAGGAACGCTACAACGTCACCGATACCCAGAGCCGCTTCTTCATCGGCAACCGCTACGCCGCGCGCTTCCCCAGCGCGCTGGCCGTGATGGAGTACGTGCGAGACCATGCCGAACGGCTCACCCACGAGACGCGCCTCTTCCGCGATACTTTCTACGATAGCACCCTTCCCTACTGGCTTCTGGATGCCATCACCGCGCCAGTGTCCACCCTGCGCACGCCGGCCTGTCTGTGGAGCGCCGACGACCATTTCTACGGCTTTGAGGGGTGCGCAGGTGAGTCGGTAGGTCTCCTGTTGTTTGGCGGCTGCTGCCCCATGAACTGCACCCACGTCTGGAACTACGAATTTGCCCTGGCGCGCCTGTTCCCTCGCCTGGAACGCTCCATGCGCGACGTGGATTTGCTGGTGCAGCAGGCTGCGGATGGTGGCATCCCCTACCGTACCATCCTCCCCCTCTATCTACCACGCTGGAGCGAGTCGCGGTACAACGAGGCCATCGTCGCCGCCGACGGCCACTTCGGCACGATTCTGAAGGTGTATCGGGAATATCGCCAGGCCGGTGACCGCGATTGGCTGGCGCAGATGTGGCCGCGCGTGCGTCAGGCGATGACTTACGCCTTCACCACGTGGGATGCCGACGGGGACGGTCTTTGCGATGGGCCACAATGGGTCACCTACGATGGCTACCTCCAGGGCCACAACGCCATGGTGAGCGGGCTCTACCTGGCAGCGCTGCGAGCCTGCGAGGAGATGGCAAAACTCCAAGAAGATAAAGAGTTCGCCGGGGAGTGCCGCGCCCGCTATGAGCGCGGGCGCGCCAACCTGGATGCTGTACTCTGGAACGGCGATTATTACATCCAGAAGTACGATGCCGAGAAGCACCCGAAACGCCAGCACGGGACCGGCTGCCACGCCGACCAACTCGTAGGCCAGTGGTGGGCACACCTCCTCGGCCTGGGTCACCTCCTCCCTGCGGAGCATGTGCAGCAGGCTCTGGCCTCCCTCTTCCGCTACAACTGGCGGCCCAACCAGATGGAGCACAACCAGGGGATAAGGCCCTTGCTGCGAGACGACGAGCCGGGACTCCTCATCTGCACCTGGCCGCTCGGTGGACGGCCTGGCCCTTCCTGGCGCGACGTAACGGTAGCGAGTGATGAGGTCTGGACGGGCACCGAGTACGCGGTGGCAGGGGCTATGCTGTATGAAGGGCTGATAGAGGAGGCGTTCACCGTGGCGCGCACCGCCCGCGACCGCCACGATGGGGCGCGCCGCAGCCCCTGGAACGAGATAGAGTGTGGCGACCATTACGTGCGCGCCATGTCCTCCTGGGCCCTCCTGGATGCCGTCGCAGGCTATCGCTACGATGCCGGGGATGGCTTCCTGGGGTTTGCACCGAGACTGACGCCGGAGTCGTTTCGGGCCTTCTTCATCGGCGCGCGGGGTTGGGGTGCGTTGGCACAACAGGTCAACGGGCATGAACAGCGGGTAATGCTCACGGTTGCCTATGGCGAGGTTATAGTGCAGAAGCTCGTTTTCCGCCGGGCGGAGCAGGTTTCGGTACAGGCTGTGAAGGTCATAGCCAACGGTCAGGCGGTGGAGGCTGGATGGTTGTTGGCCGAAGGCGAGACGCAAATCGGCCTGAATGTGCCAGTGAGCGTCACCGCTGGACAGACGTTGGAGGTCGTGCTCGGCAGTGCCCCCTAGTGTAACAATGCAAGCGGTGAACGGCTTCACACGATTTCAACCGAAGTAGATGCACAATCTGCCTGTCCTCTCTCTCCTCGCCAAGATAAATGATTCCTGACAAAACTGTAAGGAAACTACGTTGACAACGGGGCTCAGTTCGTGTACAATGGCAGATGAGTGGCCGGTTGAGCGACCAGTCTTATCGTATTTTGCTGCTATTCGTAGGACAACAGCAATCCGCCCAAGGGCAATGGTGAGCATCGGCGATGGTATCCGAGGAGAGGTAACGCTGTGACACCCCGACCGTGGTTGCGAATACTGACGTGGATGCTGAAACTACTTCTTGTTGCGGCACCCGTCGTCTTCGCCGTCACTCTCATTGAGTTTCTCCCCACGCAGCCACCTGCGACCCCAACTGCGCCGCTGGTTGCAGCCCAGCCGCGCGCGTCGGCCACAGCCGATCTCAGCGCCCCGCCTTCTGCCGAGGCGACGCCTCTGCCCCCTTCGCCGACTCCTACTGCCTCGGCCACCAGGATACCGACGCGGACGCGCACGCCAACCCGGACGACTACGCCGACCCGTACGCCCACGTTGACACCTTACATTGTGACGCCAAGACCGCGACCGAAAGATATCTTTGAAGCGGCGGCCATCGCGGCGAAAGAAACCGAGCAGGCGCAGAAGCTAGGGCCACCCACAGCGACACCCATCAACCTGATCACAGCTACCTTCACACCTGCCCCTGTTGTCGTGACCAACACCCCGACACCAGCGAATGCCGCGACTCAGGAAGCCCGTGACCGCCTGGCGACGGCTGTGGCGTTGACGACCGGCACACCGACTCCGGTGCCACCGTGGGTCGTCGTCGCTACAAATACGCCACGACCGACCCCGACGCCAGTTGCTATCGCTCTGAAGGATCTGCCTTCCAGCGCGCCATCAACGCCGGCCCCCGCGCCAGCGCAGCCTGTGTTCCCGCGCGTTCTTCTGGGCAAGATCTTGTTCCTCTCGGATCTGACCGGCCGCGTGGAAGCTTACGTGATGAACCCTGATGGCTCTGGCATCGCGCAACTCACGAGCCGTTGGCCCTACGATAGGTCAGAGCAGCGAGAAGCCTCCTCCGCTTCGGGTGCCTATCGCGCTTACTCCGCGCGTGACGATAACCGGCATAGCCAGGTCTTCTACCATGACAGTGCCTTCAATACGGACCAGTCCTTGACCTTCGCCGGTGCCGGCGTGCGTTGGTCGCCTGCCTGGTCGCCAGTTGCGAACACAGTGGCTTACGTCTCAAACGAAGAAAACAACGACGAGATCTATGTGATCACCATCGGTGAGCACAATGGCCGCAGATTGACTAACAACACCTGGGAGTGGGATCATCACCCCAGTTGGTCACCCGACGGACAGCAGATCGTCTTCATGTCTAACCGGACGGGAAAACGGCAGATTTGGGTGATGAATGGGGATGGCAGCGGCCAGCGTCAGTTGACCGGCGGAACCTTTAATGCCTGGGACCCCGTCTGGGTCAAATATATCCCCTAAAAATGACCCTGGGCCATATCGTTCTCGTGTAGGTAACCCAGCCGTCGGATTGTATCCGACGGCTGGGACTGTCAAGCCTCGCTTGCACCTAGTCGGCGCAAGCCGACAGGCGCTGTGCGGGCTTCCTAACGGTTGGCCGTGGGTTTCCCCTGTGCCGGGCTGCGCCCGCCAGGGCGCGCACGGCAACCGACGGCCCTAACCGAACATGAAAAGCCCAAAAAATGACCGCGTTCCTATTGACAGATCGCGGAATATCTGTTATACTGGCAACTAATGTCGGAGTGGCGAGGTGTATGGTGAACTACCTGGTTAGCATGAGCACGTTTGTAGCCCTGTCGGGGTTGGTTATTAGCCTGGTCCTTGTTGAGCTTCTTGCCATTAGCAAGAAGCCAGTCTCGGTTGGGAGTCGGGCCAGGTAGGATAGAACTACGTAAGCAGCGACGCTCAGGACCCTCCCAACCGGGAGGGTCGTTCTTTGCAAGGGAAGGGTGTCGCAGGTAGCGCTGACACGACCTGAACCTTCTTGGCGGCGCGAGGCCGTTCGGCAACGAAGCCCCGGTATGCACTCTTTATTTGCATACGCCTGGGGCTTTTTTGTACCTGCACCCTGTCTATCGGATGCGACAAGTACCAATCGTCCGGTGCATACCTTAGTAGGAGGTAGATGCGATGCAACTGACTGGCGCAGAGATCATCTGGGAATCTCTCTTGCGGGAGGGAGTGGACGTCCTTTTCGGGTATCCCGGTGGAGCCATTCTTCCCACCTATGACGCATTATCCAAGTATCCCCAGATCCACCACGTCCTCGTGCGTCATGAACAGAACGCGGCTCACATGGCCGATGGCTATGCCCGGGCCTCCGGCAAAGTTGGGGTCTGCATGGTGACCTCAGGCCCTGGCGCGACGAACCTCACTACCGGCCTGGCGACAGCGATGATGGATTCGTCGGGGATCGTCGCGATCACTGGCCAGGTGCCGACCAAGGCGATAGGCTCCGATGCCTTCCAGGAAACGGATGTCACGGGTGTCACCTTGCCCGTGACGAAACACAACTACCTGGTAAGTCGCGTAGAGGACCTGGCACAGACCATCCATGAAGCCTTCCACATCGCGCGCACAGGCCGCCCCGGCCCTGTTCTTATTGATGTGCCAAGGGACTTGCAGAATGCTCGGACGGAGTTCGTCTATCCGACAACGCCTGTACGATTGCCCGGATACCGGCCTAAGCCATCTGGCTCGCCTGAACAGATTCGTAGGGCGGCCGCGCTCATCAATGCTGCCAAGCAACCCGTCGTCCTGGCAGGACACGGCATTACCATTTCCGGCGCCCAGGACGAGTTGTTAGAATTCGTGGAGAAGACCGGAATCCCCGTCTCTACAACGCTCCTGGGCATCTCCTCCATTGCCGAATCCCATCCCTTGTGCCTCGGTATGATGGGTATGCACGGCGAGGCATACACCAACCTGGCGATTCAGGACTCCGATTTGGTTTTTGCCATCGGTATGCGCTTTGATGACCGCGTGACCGGCAATCTGGCAAAATATCTTCCCCATGCAGACGTTATCCACGTGGATATTGATGCCGCCGAGATCGGCAAGAACGTCCCCACGGACATCGGCATAGTAGGGGATGCGAAGGCCGTCCTGCAACAGATACTACCGCTGGTGGAGCCGGGTGAGCGCAGCGACTGGTTGAACAAAATCAATGAATGGCGGAACGAAGTGCGTGCCCGTGATATTATTCATCAGGAATTCCCAGACGACATTCTTCTCGCGCCCCACGTGATGCACGAGTTGTGGCGAGTGACAGGCGGTGCTGTGTTGGTGACCACTGATGTGGGGCAGCATCAGATGTGGGAAGCACAGTATTTCCGTCACGACCGCCGTAACCAGCTGATTACCAGCGGCGGTCTGGGCACCATGGGCTTTGCCCTCCCGGCGTGCATGGGCGCCAAGTTTGCCCAACCCAATGAAGAGATCTGGTGCGTGGTCGGGGATGGTGGCATCCAGATGAGCATTCCGGAGTTAGCCACTCTGGTACAGGAGAACCTGGACGTCAAGATCGCCATCATCAACAACGGATTCCTGGGCATGGTGCGGCAGTGGCAAGAACTGATGTACGACAGGCGCTACATTGCCACGCCGCTCCTGCAACCCGATTTCGTGAAACTGGCCGAAGCCTATGGGATTATGGGAATGCGCGTGACGCGGCAGACGGAACTCGCTCCGGCGATCACGAGGGCGCGAGCCCATCGCGGGCCTGTGCTGATAGACTTCCGCGTGGAAGAAGATACCAACGTATTCCCTATGGTGGGCCCTGGCCGCGCGCTGCACGACATGATCCGCCGTCCTCTGCATCTCGTCGCCACGGAAGCGGCCCAGTGAGGAGCAAATGACCATGAAACACACTCTCGTAGCATTGGTGGAGAACAAACCCGGCGTCCTGAATCGGGTTGCCAGCCTGTTCCGGCGGCGCAACTTCAATATCGTCAGCCTGGCGGTCGGGGAGACGGAAACGCCCGAAGTCTCACGGATGACCATCGTGGTGGATGCCAGCCGTACCAATGCGGCGCTGGTAGAGCAGAATCTCCTCAAACTGGTCAACGTCATCGCCGTGCAAGACGTGACCGACGAGCCAGTGGTCGCCCGTGACCTCGCGCTGATCAAGGTTAAAGCCAACAGAGAGACGCGCAGCGAGATCATGCAATTTGTTGACATCTATCGGGCGAAGATCGTGGACGTCTCTGCCGAGAGTCTCATCGTTGAGGTCACCGGGCCCGAAGCCAAGTTGCAGACATTGTTGGATCTGCTGCGGCCTTTCGGTATCCTGGAGATGGTGCGCACGGGGCGCGTGGCGCTGGTGCGGGGCAGTGGCGCGTATGCCGGGAACGGCCACCGCAGGAACGGCAACGGTGAAGAAGCACGCACCCCAGTCCCCGGTGCAGATGGACGCGAGGGCGTGTAACTTATCATCTCGCGTGTCACGTCATTGACTCCGATATCTTGGTAAACCAGAAAGGGAATCCATGACAACGATCTATTACGACAAACAGGCCGACCTGGAACGTCTCCGGGGACGCAAAGTCGCCGTCATCGGCTATGGCAGCCAAGGCCATGCCCATTCTTTGAATCTCAAAGAATCGGGCCTGGACGTGCGCGTCGGCCTCTACCCCGGCTCCAAGTCGTGGGCCAAGGCCGAGGCTGCGGGCCTGCGCGTGAAGACGGTACGCGAGGCGGCGGCAGAATCCGACATCATCATGATCCTGACCCCTGACATCGGTCAGGGTAAGATCTACCGTGAAGAGATCGCACCGACGATGAAGCCCGGCAAGACCTTGATGTTTGCGCATGGCTTCAGCATCCGCTTCGGCCAAGTCGTACCCCCCAAGGATATTGACGTCAGCATGATCGCGCCCAAGGCTCCCGGCCATCGCGTGCGCGAAGTGTACGTGCAGGGGGGCGGCACGCCCGCTCTCCTGGCGGTTTATCAAGATGCCAGCGGCCACGCGAAAGAAGATGCGCTGGCCTATGCCAAAGGGCTGGGCTGCACCCGCGCGGGCGTCATTGAGACCACCTTCGCCGAGGAGACGGAAACCGATCTCTTTGGCGAGCAGGCAGTGCTCTGCGGCGGCGTGAGTGCTCTGGTGAAGGCCGGCTTTGAGACCCTCGTAGAAGCGGGCTACCAGCCGGAGATCGCCTACTTTGAGTGCATGCACGAACTTAAACTCATCGTGGACCTTTTTTACCAGGGCGGGCTTAACTACATGCGCTACTCCGTCTCCGATACGGCGGAGCACGGCGACTACTACGCGGGCTCTAAACTTGTGACCGATGAGACGCGCGCGGTCATGCGCCAACTCCTGGCCGACATCCGCAGCGGAGCCTACGCCGAGGAGTGGATAGAAGAGAACCAGAAAGGGCGTCCCTGGTTCAATGCCAAGCGCGCTGAGGATGCGAACCTTCAGATTGAGAAGGTGGGGCGCGAACTGCGGCGGATGATGCCCTGGTTGAATCCCAAAGAAGTAATCCCAGGGCAAGGTGGCGCCTGAGATGGTTTGTGGAGAGAGGGGGTGAGGCTCGTGGCAGAAGATGGCCTTCAAGACGACTTGAGTGACCTACGCGCTGGCAATGACCGCGGCCCACGGGCCGAACACAGACTATTTGACGCGAGGCCGAGACAGATCTGTCGCCGGTCTCAATAAGGAGAACCCCCGATGAGTGACGATGATGGTGTTGTTCCGACTTCTAAGCCAGAGGACGGCCGCGATGTCGTCCTGGTCTTTGATACGACGTTGCGCGACGGCGAGCAATCTCCCGGTGCGACCCTGCACCTGCGGGAGAAACTGGAAATCGCCAAGCAGTTGGCGCGTCTTGGCGTGGATATTATAGAGGCCGGCTTTCCTGCGGCTTCTCCTGGCGATCAGGAGGCGGTCAAGCGCATTGCCGAGACGGTGGGCCGGGAACCTCGCACCGACAAATTCGGTCGTCCGTCGCCGCCTCCCGTCATTGCCGGTCTGGCACGGGCGAATAAAGACGATATAGACAAGGCGTGGGAGGCCGTGCGCGGCGCGCTCCGTCCCCGTATCCACACCTTCCTGGCGACTTCGGACATCCACATGGAGCATAAACTGCGCATGACCCGCGAGCAGGTTGTGGATCGTGTGCGGGAGATGGTCGCCTACGCCAAGGGCTGCTGCGACGATATTGAGTTTAGCCCTGAAGACGCAGGGCGTTCGGACCCCAAGTTTCTCTTCCAGGTTCTCACCGTTGCCATCAAAGCCGGCGCGACCACGTTGAATATACCCGACACCGTAGGCTATACGACGCCGGGCGAGTTCGGCCAGCTGATCGCCGACATCCGGCGCTACACGCCGGGTGCTGACAAAGTTGTGATCTCGCTACACTGTCACAACGACCTGGGCCTGGCGGTGGCGAATACGCTGGCAGGCATTGAGGCGGGCGCGCGGCAAATGGAGGTCACGGTTAACGGGATCGGCGAGCGTGCGGGCAACACCTCGCTGGAAGAGGTGGTGATGGCCCTCTACACCCGCAGGCAGATTTATGAAGTAGATACCAACGTCGTCACCCAGGAGATACACCGCTCATCCGATATGGTGAGCCGCTACACCGGCATCGTCGTCCAGCCTAACAAAGCCATCGTCGGCGCGAACGCCTTCGCCCACGAGGCAGGCATTCACCAAGACGGTATGTTGAAGCACAAGCGCACCTACGAAATCATGGACGCACAAACTATCGGCCTGCCCGATAGTAAGTTGGTGCTGGGCAAACACTCGGGCCGCCACGCTTTTCGCCGGAAGGCCGAGGCGATGGGCTATCGCCTCAACGACGAACAACTGAATGCCTGCTTTGCCCGCTTCAAGGAATTGGCGGATAAGAAGAAGACGGTCAGCGATGCGGACATTGAGGCGATCATCTCCGACAGGCTCTACCAGCCTATTGAAGTCTTCTCGTTGGATCGGGTGCAGGTGCAGTGCGGCAACGATTCTATCCCTACAGCCGTCGTGCGCCTGCGTGGGCAGGAGGGGCAGGTCTTAACCGAAGCGGGATTCGGTACCGGCCCCGTGGATGCCGTCTGTCAGGCCATCAAACGCATTACCGGCACAAATGCTCGTCTCGTGGAATTCACCATCCAGGCTATCACCGAGGGACTGGATGCGGTGGGCGATGTGAGCATCCGCCTGGAGGAAAGGGAACCCGCTTCGGCGGAACGCCCCGTAGCCGGTGGCGAACCGCGGAGGCGCCGTCTATTCTCCGGTCGTGGGGTGGATACCGACATCATCGTGGCGTCGGCCAAGGCATATTTACAGGCGGTCAACAAGTTGCTTGCGTCGCGAGACGATGCGACCTCGGTGATCGCGGTCGGGGCCAACGAATCGCAAGGCGTACGTGTGTAGCCTGGATACGCGCAGTTTCGGCGGGAGGTCACAACCTTCCGCCCTCTGTCATCTTCTTGGTGCGTTCATCGTCAAGGCAGTGCTGCCACCAGCCATCGGTGCTCTATGTCAGGATGTTCTGCATCGCGTATAACGTAGGAAGGAGGATACCTGGTGGAAGCAAATTGTAGTAGCCACAATCTTTACCGCCGGCCCTGGACGCCGGACGAGGACGAACACGATTCCTGTGCCCTGATCGCCAACGTGCGCAAGACCGCCGAAGCGACCCATGGTAACGTGAAGAGGACGCTGGAAGCCCTGGCGAAGATGGGGCACCGGACTGGCGACGTAGATGGCGAAGGCGATGGGTGTGGCGTCCTGACGGATATCCCGCGCCGACTTTGGATGCAAATTCTGGAGGAGGCAGAGCGTCCCGGCGCACTGGCCCTGGATAGGCGTTTTGCCTTGGGACACTTCCTGATTCCACGCGAGACGCGCCAGGAATCGTGGCGTATCAAAGAGCACGTTCTGGGGCGGCTGCGGGCATCTGGCTTTGAACTCCTGGCCGAACGCACGGGCGCGGTGCGGACTCTGGCACTAGGGAAGCGCGCACGGGAGCAGGAGCCCGAGTTCTGGCAGGTGGCCGGACTCTGTGGTGGCTGCCCCACCGACCAGTTGGACCACAAACTGTATGATCTCCTGTTGGAGATTGAGCGGGAAACCCCTATCCACGTCGCTTCCTTCAGCGCTTACAGCGCCGTGTATAAGGTGCGGGGAACGGTAGAGACGTTGTACCACTACTACCCTGATCTGCGCAGCCCCGATTTTCTGTCGTCTATTACCATCGGGCACAGTCGCTACTCAACCAACACTTTGTCGGTCTTTGAACGGGTGCAACCTTTCTCGCTCTTGGGGCACAATGGCGAATTAAACACTATCGCTCAACTCCGTTCTGAAGCCCAGATGCTCAACACCCAGTTGGTCGTTGCCGGTTCCGACTCCCAAGATCTGAACCGCTTCTTGGAGGAACTGATCCATCATTACGGCTTCAGTCTCTTAGAGGCCATGGAACTGGCTTTTCCGCCCATAGGTCACGAGATGGAGCAGGTGACGCCGGAACTGAAGGCTCTCTACACGCTCTACCGGCAGGCTGTGGGGCCCTTCGCCCAAGGGCCTGCGGCCATTGTGGCCCGCTATGCCGACGAATGTGTCTTCAGCGTAGATGCGTTGGGCCTGCGCCCGTTGTGGTACGGTGAGACCGAGAAAGAGTACTTCTTCTCGTCGGAAAAGGGCGTTGTGCCTTTGGATCTCATGGTGCGGGATCCTAACCCTCTCGCGCCTGGCGAGAAGATGGTGCTGAGGGTGCGTCTTGGGCACGAAGTGAAGGTGCTGGAATACCCGGAGGTACAGGCCACTCTCCTACAATTGGCGAAGGCGCGCTTCGCGTCCCGGCAAGCGGACGTTATCAGCAGGCAGCAGAAACAATATTATATGAGCGCGGTGGCCGAGATGGAACCGGCCTGGTTGGCAGCCGTGGGTGTGGCACAAGGGGGTGGGGGCATGAGGGGAAACCTTCCGCAACGCCCCGCATCTGCCAGGAATGATGCCGCGGCCCAGTCCGCGGACGCGCTGGCGAGCGAAACCACAGAAGACCAGCCCCCGGCCCGCGAGAGATCGTATGATTGGGGCCCCGTTGCCTTGGGAGAACACCCGGATAGGTGGCTGGCGGCCTTTGGTTGGAACCGGGATGACCCCAAGATGCTGGAGACGCTGGCCGAGACCGGCAGCGAACCGATAGGTTCCCTGGGTTACGATGGCCCCCTGGCTCCTCTCAGCCGTGAGCGACAAAACCTGGCAGACTATTTCAAGGAAACCGTCGCGGTCGTCACCAACCCCAGCATTGACCGGGAGCGCGAGACAGAGCATTTTTCGCTGCAAGTGTTAATCGGGCCGCGGCCCGACCTCTGGACCGGCCTTGCGGAAACTTCGCACTGCCTGGTATTGGGTTCGCCGATCTTGCTCGGTGGACAACCAGGGGAACCGCCTATTCTTGTTGAGGAAGAACGCGCGCTGGCCGGGTCTTTGGGGGGGATGCGGTTAGAGGATGTGTTGGCGCAGTTTCAGCCGCAGCACGTCTGTCGCCTCAGCACGGCGTTTCAGGAGCACGAGCGACTTTCCGATGCCCTGGATCGCCTGAGTATGGAAGCCGTTGCCGCCGTTCGTGACGGTGCGCAGGTGCTCCTGCTGGACGATGGTGACTGCTGGCATGGCGGCAATCTTTGGATTGATCCCCATCTCGCCGTAGCCCAGGTGGACCGTGCGCTTCGTCTGGCGGCAGCCGGCGCCCCGTCCGATAGCGCGGGGAAGTCAAGGACGGCCCCGGCCAATCTGCGTCGTCAGGTAGGTATCGTTGTCCGTTCTGGTGCGCTGCGCACGCTCCATGATCTCATTATGGCATTTGGTATGGGCGCGAACGCGGTCAACCCCTATCTGCTGTTGCAGATGAGCGCGCTGGGAGAGAATCGTAAAGCGGAACCAGGGTCGCGGGCTGCGCGCGTCACCAACGTGGTGACGGCACTCAGCAAGGGGCTGGAGAAAGTGATCTCCACCGTTGGTTGTCACGAACTGCGCGGCTACGGGCGACTCTTTGCCAGCATGGGCCTTGCCGCGGAGGTAGCCGAACGATTTGAGACGGTCAACTATTGCGGCTCTGCCCAGGTGGGGAGAGGTTGGGCCCAGTTGGAGGAAGATGCTCGCGCTCGCGCGGCGATGATTCATGGTCAGAGCCCCGCGCAGATGGCGCGCACGTACCATTTCTATCCAAAATTGTGGAAAGTTGCAGGCAAGATCGCGACAGGTGGGGCGACCTACGCGGAGTTCTTAGCACAGATAGAGTCGTTGGAAGAGGAACAGCCGGTGGCTCTGCGCCATGCCCTGGGCTTTCGCTTCTCCGGGCAGGCTGGCCCTGTCCCGGCGGACGAGGTGGACGTCGGCATCAAAGGCAATGACCTTCCTTTCATCATCAGTTCCATGTCTTTCGGCTCACAAGGCGAAACCGCGTTCCGCGCGTACGCCGAGGCTGCCTACCGCTTGAACATGGTTTGCCTCAATGGGGAAGGTGGGGAGATTTCCGACCTCATTGGGCGCTATCCCCACAACCGCGGCCAGCAGATCGCCTCGGGCCGCTTTGGCGTGAACATTCAACTCCTCAATGCCTCAAACCTTTTGGAAATAAAGATCGGCCAGGGCGCGAAGCCCGGTGAGGGAGGGCATCTGCCGGGTAAGAAGGTCTCACGCAAGGTCGCGGCGGCTCGCCACGCCCGCCCCGGCGTGGACCTCATCTCGCCATCCAACAACCACGACCTCTATTCCATAGAGGATTTGGCGCAAGTCATTGAAGAATTGAAGACGGCTAACCCGCGCGTCCGTGTCAGTGTGAAGGTGCCGGTCGTGCCGGGCATCGGCATCATCGCCGTCGGCATCGCCAAGGCCGGGGCCGACATCATCAACCTCAGTGGTTACGACGGCGGCACTGGCGCGGCGCGCAAACATGCGCTGCAATATGTCGGCTTGCCCGCGGAAATCGGGGTGAAGTTGGCGCACCGGGCACTGACACAGGCGGGAATTCGCGACCGGGTGGAGTTGTGGTGCGACGGCGGTATGAAGTCGGCCACCGACGTCGTGAAGATGATGTGCCTGGGGGCGAATCGCGTTGGCTTCGGCACGATGGCGATGGTCGCCATCGGCTGCACCATTTGCCGCGCCTGTCAGACCGACACCTGCCACGTTGGCATAGCGACCCAGATGGAGACCGAAGAAGAAGCGCTGAGCCGTGGCGTCAAGCGCTTCCTGCCGCAGAACTTGGAGTCGGCGGTGGATCATCTGTGCCGCTTGTTCCACGCACTGGGCGTGGAGACGCAGACTTTAGTTGGCAGGTTGGGATTCCGCCGCGCCCAGGATCTGGTAGGCCGCTCCGATTTATTGCATCAGGTGGTACGGCTCTCTGAAGTTGACCTCTCCGAGTTGTTGGAACCTGTGACCTCTCATGGCTTACGCGTGCCCGGCGCGGTAGATCGGGCCATACGCCGCCCACGCAACCATCTCACCACACTGGTCTCACAAATGATTATGGAGGCAGTTGAGCAGGGTGAGAAAACGGTCCTCTTTGAAGATGATCGCGTAAATGCCGCGGATCGTGCGTTGGGTACGCACCTCGCTGGCGAACTGGCACGCTACCACCGTCGCGCGGCGAGCGCCAACGGCGACAACAACCGTTCCGTTGGCGCTGCTCTGCGCTTCTATGCCAGTTCTATCGCCGGCAACGGTCTCGGTGCGTACAATAGCGAGGGTGTACAGATACTGATTGAGGGCGGCGCGCAAGATGGCGTGGGTAAAGGGGCTCTCGGCGGTAAAGTAGTGATCCTCAAAGGAATGAACCACAACGGCGACCTGGTGGATGGTTCGGTGGGCAAAAGCTTCGCTTACGGCGCGCAGGGCGGGCTTTTCCTCGTCCAAGGGAACGCGGACTCGCGAGCCTGTATCCGGCTCTCGGGCGCGGAGGTGGTTATTGGGGGCGACCTGCGCGAGCCTCTGCAAGATCATCTCGGCTTCTTGGGCGCGCGCGCCAACGTCAAGGGTTTCCTGTGCGAATACATGACGGATGGCCGCGTGGTTGTCCTTGGCGATCCTGGGCCGTGGATTTGCTCCGGTATGACGGGGGGCACGCTCTACGTGCGTCTGCGGACAGAACTGGGTCTGGATCAAGCAGCCATCAAGAGCCGTTTGGCTAAGGGCGCGAAGGCCCAAGTGCTTCCTGTCGGCCTACCCGATGAGAAACCTCTGACCAGGCTTCTCCATGCGTATCGTGACGAACTCGCTGCCGCGAACCAGGCGGAAGAGGCGCAGCGCGTTGATCGCCTGGCTGCCGATTGGCGCGGCAACTTCGTCAAAGTTGTGCCGACAATGGGGATGCAGGTGGATCAAGAGGTCTCCACCGAATAGGTTACCACTTAACATAATATGAGGGGCGAATGACTGGAAAGAGTCTGTTCCACAAGATCTGGGATGCACATGCCGTCCGCGAGTTGCCCAACGGCCAAACGCAACTCTTCATCGGGCTGCATCTGGTACACGAGGTCACCTCTCCCCAGGCATTCCAGATGCTGCGGGAGAGGGGCCTGCGCATTATGCATCCGGAGCGAACCTTCGCAACGGTTGACCACATCGTGCCCACCACCAGCCAAGAGCGGCCCTTTGCCGATGACATGGCCGAGGCGATGATGCAGGAACTGGAAAAAAACGCAAGGGACTTCGGGATCACTGTCTTCCATCCAGGCTCCGCGCGTCAGGGCATCGTGCACGTCATCGGGCCGGAGTTGGGGCTGACGCAGCCTGGTATGACGATTGCCTGTGGGGATTCCCACACAAGCACGCATGGCGCGTTTGGCTCGGTGGCCTTCGGCATCGGCACCAGCCAGGTGCGCGACGTTTTGGCGACGCAGTGCCTGGCAATGAACAGGCTGAAGGTGCGGAGGATTGAGGTATCAGGGAGGCTCGCGCCGGGCGTGTACGCGAAAGACGTCATCCTGGAGATCATCCGGCGGTTAGGCGTTAAGGGCGGCATTGGCTACGCTTACGAGTACGGCGGTGAGGTCATCTCTCGTATGTCTATGGAAGAGCGGATGACCGTCTGCAACATGTCTATTGAAGGCGGCGCGCGGTGCGGCTACGTGAATCCAGACCAGAAGACCTACGAATATATCAAAGGGAGACCGTACGCGCCCCAAGGCACGGCCTTCAACCGGGCATTGGACTACTGGAAATCGATTGCTTCGGATGCCGACGCTCCCTATGATGACGTCGTTGAGATCAACGGTTCGCAGTTGGAGCCGATGGTAACGTGGGGCATCAACCCCGGACAGGCGATCTCCGTTGGCGAGCGGATTCCGAAACTGGATAGCCTTCAGGCCGCGGAGCGTGAGACCGCAAGCCTGGCCTTGAACCACATGGGGTTCACGGAGGGGGATCGTATTCTGGGGAAGCGCATTGACGTAGCGTTTCTGGGTTCCTGCACGAATTCGCGCCTATCCGACCTTCGGGAAGCGGCGGGGATCGTCAAAGGGAACAAGGTTGCCAAAGGCGTGCGGGCCATCGTGGTCCCTGGCTCCCAGCAGGTAAGGCTCGCGGCAGAAAAAGAGGGGCTGGACAGAATATTCACCGATGCCGGTTTTGAGTGGCGATATGCCGGCTGCTCCATGTGCCTCGGCATGAACCCGGATGTTCTGCAGGGCCGCGATCTTTGCGCTTCGTCGTCCAACCGGAACTACATCGGCAGGCAAGGGAGCCCCACGGGGCGTACGCTTCTGATGAGCCCGGCGATGGTGGTGGCCGCTGCCCTCGCGGGCGCGGTCGTGGACGTGAGAGAACTCCTGCCAACCAGCCAACTCGCGAGGAACTAGATTATGACACCGCAGCAGATCGCAGCCGTCAAAGGGCGTGGCATCGTCGTCAGAGGAAATGACGTGGATACCGACCGGATTATTCCCGCTCGCTATCTGCGGGAGATCACCTTCGCCCGCATGGGCGAGTATGCCTTCTACGACGAGCGCTTTGGTGCGCAGGGTAAAGTGAAAACGCACCCGTTCAACGACCCCCGCTTCCAGGGTGCGTCTATCCTGGTGGTGAACGAAAACTTCGGTTGCGGCTCATCCAGGGAACACGCCCCCCAAGCCCTGATGCGGTGGGGTATCCAAGCCATCGTCGGAGAGAGTTTCGCGGACATCTTCTCCGGCAACTGCGGCATGTTGGGCGTGCCCACCATTTACCTGGCGAAACCGGACGTGGAAAGGTTGATGGACTTCATTGAGGCAATCCCAGGAGCGGAGATTGAAGTTGACCTTGAGAAGAAGGTGGTGAAGTACGGCGACGTTGAGATACAGGCCCGGATAAACGAATCCATGCGGGAATCTCTGGTCAAAGGTACGTGGGATACGACGTCTTTGATGCTGGAAGCGAAGGATGAGATCAGAAAGACTGCATCTGCTCTACCTTACCTAACGAACTTCGTCTCATAGAAAGGTGCAGGATGAAAGCAACGATCGCTGTCCTCGCCGGAGATGGCATCGGGCCGGAGGTGGTCGCCGAAGGTATCAAAGTGTTGCAGAGCGTTGCCACCCGCTACGGTCACTCGTTTGCCTTTCCGCAGGCCCTCGTCGGCGGTTGTGCCATAGATGTCACTGGCAAGCCACTACCCACAGAGACTTTCTCGCTGTGCCAGGCGAGCGACGCCGTGCTGTTCGGGGCTGTGGGCGGCCCTAAGTGGGATGATCCGTCGGCCAAAGTCCGCCCGGAACAGGGGTTGCTGGAAATCCGTAAGGGGTTGGGGCTCTTCGCCAACCTGCGGCCAGTGCGGGTTTATCCGCAACTGGTGGAGGCCTCCACGCTCCGGCCAGAGGTCTTGCGGGGGGTGGACATCCTCGTTGTGCGGGAATTGACGGGGGGGCTCTATTTCGGCGAGCGGCAGGAAGGAACGGAGCGGGCTTACGATACGATGGTTTATACCCGCCCCGAAATAGAGAGGGTGGTACGGGTGGCAGCAAGGGCCGCACAGGGTCGGCGCAAGAAGCTGGCGAGTGTGGACAAGGCAAACATCCTCGCGTCGTCCCGGCTATGGCGGCGGGTAACCACCGAACTTCTCAGCCGCGAGTTCTCTGACCTCCAGGTAGAGCACGTTCTGGTGGATGCGTGCGCCATGTATTTGATTCGCCGTCCCGCCACTTTTGACGTCATCGTCACGGAGAATATGTTCGGTGACATCTTGACGGACGAAGCGGCGATGCTGGCCGGCTCTATGGGCATGCTCCCCTCCGCGTCGCTCGGCGAAGGAAGGCGCGGGCTTTACGAGCCGATCCACGGCACCGCACCCGATATTGCGGGCAAGCACATCGCCAACCCGCTGGCTACGATTCTCAGTTGCGCCATGCTCTTGCGCCATTCGTTGGGTCTTGAGGTTGAGGCCAAAGCGGTGGAGGACGCCGTCGCTGCGATCCTGGCAGAGGGCAAACGCACCGTGGATATCGCGACCAAAGGCGAGTCGCCCATCAGCACCGTGCAGATGGGTGATGCGGTGGCGCGGCAGGTCGCGGGATAGAGCGCGGATAGTTGGCAATGGGTATCCTGGCGAATATCCAGGTCGTGTTGTTTGACCTGGACGGTACGCTCTACAACGGTGAGACGGCCATTCCCGGCGCGGTAGAGGCTACGGAGCGGCTGCGGATGCAGGGCATTGCCTTGCGATTCGTCACCAACACGACAAGCCGTGGCCGCGCGGTGCTGGCCGAGAAACTCCATCGTCTGGGTTTCCAGGTTGACGAGTCTGAGGTCTTCAACCCGACGGCAGCCGCGGGCGCGTATCTGAGGCAGCGAGACGACAGTGCTTTTATCCTGGCTCTGCCGGCTGCGCAGTCCGACTTTGCCGGTGTGCGCCAGGATGACGAGAACCCCGATTACGTCGTTGTGGGCGACCTGGGCGACCACTGGACTTACGCGCTGCTCAACCAGGCGTTCCGTCTGTTGCATCGTGGGGCGGGTCTGATCGCGTTGGGCATGAGCCGCTATTGGCTGGCCGCCGACGGGTATAGGCTGGACGTTGGTCCTTTTGTGGCGGCGTTGGCGTATGCCAGCGACGCGAAGCCTGTGGTATTGGGTAAGCCGGACGCCGAGTTCTTTCGCCTGGTGCTGGCGGATGCGGGCGTCTCCCCATCATCTCAGGCGCTGATGGTGGGTGACGACATTCAGACGGATGTTGGTGGGGCGCAGATGGCAGGCTTGCGGACGGCTTTGGTGCGCACCGGCAAGTTTGTAGAAGCCGATCTATCACGTGGCATTGTGCCAGACGTAGTGTTGGCGTCGGTTGCCGATCTGGCACTTCTGAGTAGGTGAAGGATTGATGTAAGAAAGCCCTCACCCCCTGCCCCCTCTCCCAAATTTGGGAGAGGGGGCAAGAGGAGTTGAGGGCTGGGCGCGAGCCTGGTTGGAGGTCTCATGCGAATCGTTCTCTATGATACGACGTTGCGAGATGGCACCCAGGGCGAGGGGATCGCGTTCTCGGCCCGCGATAAACTGCGCGTCGCCCGCATGTTGGATGAGTTAGGGGTCGCCTACATTGAAGGCGGCTGGCCCGGCTCAAACCCCAAGGACATGGAGTTCTTCCGGCAGGCGGCGAACCTGAGCCTCAATCACGCGGTCATTACGGCCTTCGGCAGTACGCGCCGCGCTGATACATCGGTGGAACAGGACGCCCAGATTCGTACCCTCTTGGAGGCGAACACGCGAGCCGTCGCCATCTTCGGCAAGACCTGGGACCTCCACGTAACGCGCGTCCTCAACACCACTCTCGCCGAGAATCTGCGCATGATCCGGGACAGCGTAACCCATCTATTAGCGCATGGCCGCGAGGTCATTTATGACGCCGAGCACTTCTTTGATGGCTACAAGGCCGACCGCGACTACGCGCTGCAAACCTTGCGTGTGGCCGTGGAGAGCGGCGCGTCCTGGGTGGTTCTCTGCGACACCAACGGCGGCACGCTGCCGTGGGAAGTAGAACAGATCGTCGCTGATGTGCGTGACTCGTTGGCCGGTGTGCCGCTAGGCATCCACACCCACAACGACAGCGAGTGCGGCGTGGCGAACACGCTGATGGCTATACGCGCCGGTTGTACCCAGGTGCAGGGAACTATCAACGGCTACGGCGAACGGTGCGGAAACGCCAATCTCGCCTCCATCATCCCCGACTTGCAGTTGAAGATGGGCTATCGCTGCCTGAGCGACGAGCAGTTGCGGCGGTTGACCGATGTTGCGCGCACCGTCAGCGAACTCGCCAACCTGACGCCGGAGCCGCACCAGCCTTTTGTGGGACGCAGCGCGTTCGCGCATAAGGGCGGCGCGCACGTCAACGCGACGGTCAAACTGGAGGAGGCCTACCAACACATTGACCCGGCGAAGGTGGGGAACCAACGGCGGGTGGTGGTATCGGAACTGGCGGGCAAAGATAACATCGCTGTCAAACGTCTGGAACTGGGGCTGGACGGCATCGGCAGGGCGGAAGAGCGGGAGGTCTTGCGCCGCATCAAAGAACTTGAGCATCGCGGTTACCAATTTGAGAGTGCCGAAGGCTCGTTGGAACTGATGCTGCGGCGAATCCATCCTGACTATCAGCGTCCTTTTGAGTTGGTTGATTTCTGGGTGCTGGTGCGACCTCACCCGGACAGCGCGAACGGTGGTATGGCCGCAGAAGCAACGGTAAAGGTGCGGGTAGGCGACCAAATGATGCACACCGCGGCAGATGGGAATGGCCCGGTCAATGCCCTGGATGCGGCGATGCGCAAGGCGTTGGTGCCCTTCTTCCCCGTCCTGGCCGACGTGCGCCTGGTGGACTACAAGGTGCGCATCCTGGATGGCGACACGGGGACTGCCGCGACGACGCGTGTGCTGATTGATACCGCCTGCAATGGCCGCTCCTGGACGACGGTGGGGAGTTCCACCAACATCATTGAGGCGTCGTGGCAGGCCCTGGCCGACAGCCTGGAATACGCGCTCTTGGTAAGCAGCCAGCCGGAGCAGGCCGCCGCGGAACCGGAGCAAGCCGGTGCTGCGGGTTGAGATATTACTCAATGGAGGAAACATGAGGCCGGAAGGTGGCAACGGCAGTAACGGACAACGAGCCATGAGATCTGATAGAATCAAGCGAGGCTTTGAGCGCGCACCGCATCGCGCGCTGCTGAAGGCTACCGGCGTGCGCGATGAGGACATGAACAAACCCTTCATCGCCATCGCTAATTCTTACGTGGACATCGTGCCGGGGCACGTCCACCTCAACGAGTTCGGTGAGGTGGTGCGCCAGGCCATACGCGAGGCGGGCGGCGTGCCTTTCATGTTCAACACCATCGGCGTGGATGACGGCATCGCCATGGGGCACTTCGGCATGAAGTATAGCCTCCCCAGCCGGGAGATCATCGCCGATAGCGTGGAAACGATGGTGGCCGCCCACTGGTTTGATGCCCTCATCTGCATCCCCAACTGCGACAAGATCACACCGGGGATGCTCATGGCGGCAATGCGGCTGAACGTGCCCACCATCTTCGTCTCCGGCGGCCCCATGAAGGCCGGCGTGACGTCCACAGGTAAAGTCGTGGATCTCATCAGCGTCTTTGAAGGGGTGGGCGCATACAAGGCCGGGAAGATCACCGATGGGCAACTGAAGGAACTGGAGGATACGGCATGCCCAACCTGCGGCTCCTGCTCCGGCCTCTTCACCGCTAACAGCATGAACTGTCTCTGCGAGGCGTTGGGAATGGCGCTCCCCGGCAATGGCACGATCCTCGCCGTGGACCCGCGGCGCAAGGAGTTGGCGCGCCAGGCCGCCTCCCAACTGATGAAACTGGTGGAGTGGGACTTGAAGCCGCGCGACATCGTGACGCTGGAAGCATTAGACAACGCGCTGGCGTTGGACATGGCGATGGGCGGCAGCACTAACACCGTGCTGCACACCCTCGCTATCGCCCATGAGGGCGGGATAGAATACCCCCTCAGCCGGATCAACGCGCTGGCCGACCGGATACCGAACCTGTGCCGGGTTTCCCCATCATCGCCATACCACGTGGAAGACGTGGATCGCGCTGGCGGCGTCTCGGCTATCCTCTATGAACTCTCCAAGCGGCCAGGGTCTCTGCACCTGGAAGCCAGGACGGTGACCGGCGAGACGTTGGGCGAGAACATCGCGGGCCAGCCTACGCAGGACTCGGGGTGTATCCGCACGTTGGATAACCCGTATAGCCAAACCGGAGGCCTTGCTATCCTCTTCGGCAACCTCGCGCCCGATGGAGCGGTCGTCAAGACGGCGGGTGTCCTGCCGGAGATGCTGCGCCACCGGGGGCCGGCCGTGGTGTACGACTCCCACGATGACGCCTGCCGGGGTATCCTATCGGGCCAGGTGAAGCAGGGCGACGTCGTGGTGATTCGCTACGAGGGGCCCAAGGGCGGACCGGGGATGCAGGAGATGCTCGCGCCAACCAGCAACATCATGGGGATGGGCCTGGGTTCCAGCGTGGCACTGGTGACAGATGGACGCTTTAGCGGCGGCACGCGCGGCGCGTGCGTCGGCCACGTCAGCCCGGAGGCGGCGTCCGGTGGCCCCATTGCCTTGGTGGAGGCGGGCGACATCATCCGGCTGGACATTCCGGCTCGTCGCCTGGAGATTGAAGTGAGCGACGAGGAAATGGCACGTCGGCGGGCGCGCTGGGTTCCCAAAGACCCAGGCCCATTGCCATCTTACCTGAGTCGCTACGCTAAATCTGTGACCTCCGGCAGCGAGGGCGCGGTGCTGCGCTGGTAGTTTGCACCGCGCGCCAAAAGCGAAAAGCATAAGGCCAGGTGGTCACCGGGGTAACCGGCCTTTATACTTTTCCCGATCGGGCTGCCGCGAGCTCACGCGGCACTCGCCACCGCTGGGTTGCCAGGGGGTATGGCGAGCATCCGTAAGGTGGGGCTTGCCGTGGGCAACGAGAAGGCGAAACGGCTGCCTTTCCCTACTCCCTCGCTCTCGGCCCAGATTCTACCATTGTGCCCTTCAATGATGTGTTTGCAGATAGCGAGGCCGAGCCCAAGGCCCCCAAAGTGCCTGGTACTGGAATCCTCCACTTGGTAGAAGCGTAGCCAAATCTTGTCAAGTTCCTCAGTCGCAATGCCAATGCCATGGTCTGTGACGGTTGCTACGAGGGCACCGCTCTCATACCTCACGGAAATGATCACATCGCCACCGTCGGGGCTAAACTTAATGGCGTTGTCTATCAGATTCGTGAAGACCTGTTGGATGCGCTGCGCGTCTCCCGTAACAAGGGGCAACCCGTGTTCAAAGTCGGTGATGAGATGGATACCGGATACGGCTGCTCGTGCCTCATAGCCGGCCATCGTGGTAGTCGCGATCTCCTCCAAATGTACCCATGTGAGTTGTAGAGGCTCACGATTGATGTCTTGCAGCAGAAGGAGGTCGTTTACGATGTGACTTAGTTGGTCAGCCTTCCGTTTTACGATCTCTAATGATTGTTCCTGCCTCGACGTCATCTTGCCAAAGACGCCTTGCAACAGTACATCCACGTAACCGATGATGTGAGTCAGCGGTGTACGCAACTCGTGCGACACATTTTGCACCATTACATCTTTGGCACGCAAGGCCTCCTGCAACTGAACGGTGAGTGCCTCGGCTTCTTCTTTCTGGCGAACAATGGTCCGAGACGCAGAACGGAATGTCCCCCACAAAGCTAGATACAGTCCACCGAGCATAACCAGTACCACGGTCCATACTATCAAGCGTAATCGCCAAATACGCGCCTCTAAGGGTGCCCAACGAAGGTACACTTCATACACACCCAACAGCGTGCCATCTGGGCCAATCACGGGCGCGTAGATTGCCATCAACCGGCCAAGAGTGTGTTCGGTGACACTCTCTGTGCGCGCTGGAACCGCTAAATCCCACACCACCACGCGGTTTCGTATGGCTTCCTCTAGCTCGTCATCATCAAGGAACTGTTGTCCAATGATCTCGGTGATGTCAGAATATACGACTACTCTGTCAGGGCTCCATACCTTCACGCGCGCGATGTCATCGCTTAGAACGTTGTGCCTCAGGAAATCGTTGAACTCCTCGTAACGAGGGCCTGTCATAGGTGAGCGGTAGTCTTCTGGGGTAAGAACATTGCGGATGATGCCACGCACTGTCGTGCCGGTCGCGGCTGCTGTGCTGCGTACCACCTCAGTGCGGATGAGGTAGGAGACTATCCAGCCCAGGGTGGCGCCGAGGAGCAAGACCGTGGCGAAGGAAATCAGCCCGTACCGCTGCACAGGAGATAGATCACGGAAACGCTCCATCTACGACCTCATATCCACCGAATTAGAATAGTATAGCACGTCCTTCAATTCAATCATACCCTACTTTTGTCCTATGCGGCGGCCCTCGCTTCTGTGAGCGGTTCGTCACAGAGCCTTAGATTCCCCTGGCGACTGTATGATGGGCTACGGCACGGAGCGGAAACCGGGATGATAATATTAGGTGTGCCATGTTTATTATCAGGAGGAAGCGATGAAGTTTGAGAACCCGCTGGATAAGGTGAGGCGGCTGAAACAGGTACAACCCAAGTGGCAGCAGGACGAGCGTGTGCCGCCGGGCCAGTTTGTGACAGACAAATTCCCTGTCCTGCATTATGGGCCTGTGCCGAAGGCGAACTTAGCCAAGTGGGATTTCCGCCTCTTCGGCCTCGTAGAGTCGCCGGTGCACTTCACCTGGGAGGAGTTCCGCGCGCTCCCCGCGACCCAGATCATGCGCGACATCCATTGCGTCACCCGTTGGAGCAAACTGGATACGACCTGGGAAGGTGTGAAATTCACCGATCTCCTGAAGTACGTGAAGGTGCGGCCCGAAGCAACCCACGTGATGGCGCATTGCGAGTACGGGTTCACCACGAACGTTGGCCTGGATGTCCTCATGGATGACGACGTTCTCCTCGCCTGGAACTATGACGGCAAGCCGCTGGAGCCGGATCACGGCTACCCGCTCCGCCTCCTGGTTCCTAAACGCTATTTCTGGAAGAGCGCCAAGTGGATTCGCGGGCTGGAGTTCATGGCCGGTGACCGCCCCGGCTTCTGGGAGCAGAACGGCTATCACATGGAAGGGGATTACTGGAAGGAGGAGCGGTTCGGCTGGTAA
>JADYZS010000284.1 GCA_020853075.1 Anaerolineae bacterium
CCTTAGCCGAATCTCAGCCGCTTGAATTTCTCGGTCATCGGCCCTTCCTGCTTCTCGCGATTCTCTTTCACCCGCTGGTAGAATTTGTCCAGGTCGCCGATCTGGCTGCGGTGGCAGGCGACGGCTGCGACACGGTCGTCATACACTGCGTCTATGTTGAACTCCAGGTCTGGTTCGTGGGGGCCGGCCAACCAGACTTCTTTGACCGCGTGGGGCTCCCAGCCTGCGGACAGCAATTCCGGGAAATAGCGGTGGTTGCGCGCGCCGGGGAAGACGGCATCCAACGTGAGGATGCCGGCCACACGGTGGTCGCGGTGGTTGACGCCGCGCGCGTAGATGCGGGCCGGGTCGGTAGAAAGAACGAGTTCGGGCCGGAAGCGGCGTATCTCGCGCACGATCTCGCGGCGGATGTTAGGCGTATCCTCCAACTCGCCATCGGGGTGGTGCAGAAAGACGACCTCGGCCACCTTCAAGCGCGCCGCCGCCGCCCGTTGCTCCTCCTCGCGCCGCTGCACCAGGCCCTGATTCGTAACGGTGCGGTCATCGCTCCCTTTGTCGCCGCTGGTGAGAAGGACGTAACTGACCTGCAGGCCGCGCCTGGTCAGCAGGGCAATCGTCCCGCCGCAGAACATCTCTGGGTCGTCAGGGTGTGCCATGACGACCAGGGCTCGTTCCCATCCGGTGGTCAATTCGTTCAGGTCTTCTATGGGGCATCACCTCCAGAATGGGGCCAAGTGTACCACCGAACGGGAGCGCCGTCAACCATTTGGCTCGCCGAACTGCCAGCGGGTGGCGCTCCCGGGGAAATCCCGCTCTAGCCAGGCGTAGGCGACGCGCGGGCGCAGGGTGTAGATGGGATTGTCGCCTCCCACCATCTGGACCTTGTATTTGGTGAAGTAGGCTTTGTCCAGCCGCGCCAGCAAAGTTGCATCGGTGACCTTCTCGGCCACACCCTCCAGTATAACCACGTCGTCACCGCTTTCCAGGTGCACCACGATCCCCGAATTCAAGTCCAGGTTGCGCGCCTTGCGCGAGCGCTTCCCTGTGCTGAAATAGAACGCCTCGTCCAGCCAAAGCCCCCATACCGGCGCGACGTGGGGCCGTCCGTCCGGCTGCGTGGTGGCGACCCAGTAATTGCGTGCCTTCGCCATGCGCTCGCTGACGTGGCTCCACGGAAAGAGCCCGGAGCCGCCTGCTGCATCCAGGAGGCCGTACTCCGGCATGTGCGGGCGGCTGGGCGTGGGGGCGCGGTCGGCTGTATTCTCTTGCTTGGGCATGGGGCTCTCCTCTACCGATTCGTGCGGTGACTGTTGGCCCGCCATTCTAAAGCAAATATCCCTCCGGGTCAACTCCGAGAGGGATCGGGTCCTTCCTCTGGTTTGCTTTAGCCTGTGATGGTTTCAACCAGGCTCTCAATCTCGCGAATCAGCACCGGAAGGTTAGGCCGGGCGAAACTCATCTCAGGCGCAGGCACGCGGCTATCTGAATCAGCCCGGCCAGGCTCGGCGCGTTGCTCTGCAACCGCTGGATTTCATTGCGATACTCGGCCTGCCGCGCAAGCCAGGTGCGATAGACGCTGGCCCATTCCCCGAAGTCCAAAATCCAGCTGTCGTCTTCCGGTTCTTCACCGCTCACATAGGCGGGATAGAAGGTCTCGGAGCGCAAGCCGTATTTGCGCTCAAAGCCTAGCAATTCTTCTTCCAGGGCGTGAATGTCTGCGAGAATCTCTCGGAGCGTCATATCTCACCTCCCTCTGCCATTCTAAAACAAATATCCCCCTCGGTCAATTCCGAGAGGGAAATGAGACGCAGACTAACCACCGCTACGCGCTCTTCTCTGCGACACCGACGAGGAAATGATGGGGGAGGATATTCGGTCTGCCCAACACCTGCAGGTGGCTCACCGGAGTCTGCATTTGTGCGAGCATCGCGGGATTGACGTAGCAGGTATCTGGCGCGCGCCCGAATTTCTCCTGATAGCGTTGGGCCGCGCGGCGAATTTTCTCTTCCGCCAGTCGCTTCGGGTCATTGTCGTACCATAAAAGCCCGGTTTTCATACCGCCCCTTTTCCGCTCAAGACGAACCCCCGTTTATATACGCGCGCACGGCGTGTACGCATCCGCGAAAGCGCCTTGCGCAGGAGGCGAAACGCGCGCCGCCGGTGGAAGGGGAGTGGATAGCGCGGTCGCGACGCGGCCACCAGACCGGGGATGGCAGATTCTGGTGCGCACACGTGCCACAGGTCTCGCTGGATGTCCTGGGCTAACTCAAACGTGCCCGCTGACGTGCGCACCCGGAAGCGCACTTCTTTCCGCCAGGGTGGGAGCCATCCGGCCATCACCGTGCGGCACTCCTCCACCGCCTCTACCTGGAACTCCTGCCCTCGCCAGCCGAAGACGGCGGGGAAGAAACCAAACCGCTTGGCAATCAATTCAATGGGTTCATAAGACTGCCAGTTCATGCGCTACCTCCTAAGACTGTTCTACCATTCTTCGCCGTTGGCCGACTCGCCACCGACGTAATGCACCTGGCGGGGGGCCGGTGCCGCGAACGCAGGCGCCAGCGGCCACTGCACCTGGTAACCATTGTAGCCATTGTTGAAGTTAGCACCGGCCGGATGCTGCCCGCCGGGGTTGACGACGATGACGGGGGGCAACTCCCGCCTGCGCTCCCACGACGGTTCCGGCTGCATACGGGTCTCCATAGGCTCCGTTTTGCGCCGTCCCACCGTTGCGATCACGATGCTGGTGGGGATGCCCGCAGCCACCCCGAAGACGACGCCGATGGCGACAGCCATCGCCTCGGTGCTCATGCGAGTGC
>JADYZS010000285.1 GCA_020853075.1 Anaerolineae bacterium
CCCCCTCCCTCTCCCGAATACAGGAGAGGGAGGGAGTAGAGTCCCGCGTGGCTCTTCCTCCTCTTCCAGACATGGGAGAGAGGGAAGGGGGTGAGGGCCTGAGTAGCGAAGGAGGGCAGGGGAGGAAGCGCAGGGGGAGAAGAGAGGTAGATGTCGCCCTCCTGGTCTTGGGTGACCAGCCGCAATTGCAGCCTGCGGTGGTGCAGGCGCTCTGCCGGGAAACCCTGAAGGTCTCGCAGACCTTTAGAGTGTACATCCCAACTTATGAGGGGCGACGCGGGCATCCTATCTGCCTGCCGCGGCCCTTCTGGGAGGAGGTGCTGGCGCTTCCCTGGACGGCCAGCCTGCGGGATTTCCTGCGGCAACATCATGCCGACGTGGTGGAAGTGCCAGTGGAGACGCCCTCTATCTTGCAGGACATGGATACGCGCGAGGACTATGAATCGCTGAAGGGAGCGTTCCCATGAGCAACACCGTAGAAGCGCGGACCATATTTGATGAACTGGATTGGCAGCAACTCGCGATTTTCGCGCGTTATTCGCCCACGCGTCGTCTGGAGATCATGTTTGACCTGTGCGAATTTGTGCAGCAGATGACCATCGCGACAGAGCGCCAACGCGATCCCCAGGTGAGCGACGCGGAACTCTCACGGCGCGTCAAGGCGCGCATTGAATTAGCCTATGGAACCTAGAACCTATCGCGAGTTCGTCAAATCCATCATCACGGCCCTGGAATCGCTTGGTATTACGTACGCCATTGGCGGATCGTTTGCGAGCAGCGCGTACGGTGAGGCGCGCACGACGGCGGACATAGATATCTCTATTGTCTTGCCGTTTGAGGACGCAAAACGTTTCGTCGCAGCGATCCAACGACTGGGCTATTACGTTTTCCTTGACACCGTTCTTGATGCAATGATTCACAAGATGCCGTTCAACGTCATTGATGCAGTGAGCGGCTACAAGGCGGATATATTTCTTGTCGAGCCGACACTGCTAGAAGAGTCTGTTCTATCACGCCGTCGTCGCGTGGTGTATGACCCGGCCACAAACGCCTCGGCGATGCTGTATTCGCCCGAAGATGTGATTATCTACAAACTGAAGTATTTCTTGCAGGGCCAGTCGCAGAAGCATCCACGCGACATCGCCGCGATGCTCGTCGTGCAGGGGGCATCCCTTGACTACGATTACATCGCGCGCTGGGCAGAAGAGATCGGCGCGCTAGATGTGTGGAACCAATGGTTGGCAGAATATCGGAAACGTTCAGGCAAAGAAGGATGAACACGATTTATCACGACCTGGAGAGACTGTTAGCAGAGGGAGAGACAGTGGCCGTCGCGACTATCGTGCGGGTGCGAGGTTCGGTGCCGCGTGAGGTCGGCACGAAGATGATCGTGCGCGCGGGCGGCAAGCACATCGGCACGGTCGGCGGCGGCTGCGGTGAGGGCGACGTCATCCTGGCCGGGCTTGACGTGCTCCAAACGGGCCGGCCTAGAACCGTGGCTGTGGATTTGACGGAAGACATCTCCATGATCAGCCAGGGCGTCTGCGGCGGCATCATGGACGTCTTTGTGGAACGCTGGCAGCCGGAAGGCGAGCCAACATTCTAAAAGCGCATACCGATGGCCCTCACCCCCTATCCCGTACGGCGAGTATGCCCACGGGACTTCCCCCTCTCCCATATTTGGGAGAGGGGACAAAGTCACGCGAGACTTTGCCCCCTCCCTCTCCTGTATTCGGGAGAGGGAGGGGGTAGGGGGCGGGTGAGGGCCGCATGACCGTCCATCCTATGTCCGATCCCATCCTGACCGCACTCACCCAATCCATCACCCGGAAGCGCCCCGTCGCGCTGGCGACGGTCGTCGCCGCGACCGGCCTCTGGGCTGCGCAGGTGGGCCGCAAGGCGGTCGTCTGGCTGGACCAGGAGCCGTTGGGGCTGGGAAACGCCCACGAGTACGGGAGCCTGGGCCTCGGCGACCTGGACGCGCGCGCCCTGGCCGATGCGCACGACGCGCTGGCCCACAAACACCACAGGTTGCTCCGCTACGAGATAGAGGGTGAGCAGGTTGAGGTCTTTGTAGAGGTCCAGCGTCGCCCGCCGACCCTCATCATCGTCGGGGCCGGACACATCGCCGTGCCGCTGGCGCAACTGGGGGGCCTCTGCGCCTTCTCCGTCACCGTGCTGGACGATCGCGCCCAATTCGCCACGCGCGAGCGCTTCCCCACCGCCGACCAGGTTATCGCCGCGCCCTTCCGCAAGACGATGCGGGAAATGCCCATAGATAACGATACTTACGTCGTCCTCGTGACGCGCGGCCACCAGCACGATATTGATTGCCTCCTGGAAGTGATTGACGGCCCCGCAGCCTACATCGGCATGATCGGCAGCAAGCGGCGGGTGCGCGCCGTCTTTGAGTTGTTGGAGCGGGAGCAGGGGATGAACCCGGCCAAGTTTGACCGCGTCTATTCGCCCATCGGTCTGGACATCGGCGCGGAGACGCCCGCGGAGATCGCCGTCTGTATCATGGCCGAGATCATCAAGGTCTTCCGGGGGAACGCGGGCACCGCGCGCAGCATCTCGGACGAACGACGAGAGAAGGCCAGGAGAAGAAGTGCATGAACGAGCCGACGAATCTGGCTCCCCTCCCTTTGAGGGAGGGGGTTGAACCTCGCACAACGAATCACCCTCCTCTAGCCCCTCTCTTCCAGGGAGGGGAATCGGCTCCTCTCCCTGAGAGGGGGATGGAAACTCATCGCACCGCCCTGGATGGCATCCGAGTCATTGAGGCTACCGAGGCTCTGGCCGGGCCCTATTGCGCGATGTATCTGGGTGACCTGGGGGCCGACGTCATCAAGATAGAGCGGCGGGAAGCGGGAGACCAGACGCGGGGTTGGGCGCCACCCTATATCGGCGGCGAGAGTGCGTATTTCCTCGGCACGAACCGCAACAAGCGCAGCCTCACCCTGGATTTCACCACGCCTGCCGGTGGTGAGATCGTGCGTCGTCTGATAGACGGTGCGGACGTCTTCATTACCAACGTTCCGCGCCTCTCCTCTATGAAGAAATACGGCCTTGATCCGCAGTCGTGCCTGGCGCGCAACCCACGGCTGATCCACTGTGCCGTCACCGGCTTCGGCCACAGCGGGCCTTACGCGGGGCGTCCCGGTTACGACATCCTCATCCAGGGGATGAGCGGGACGATGGCTCTGACCGGCGAGCCCGATGACCCGCCGATGCGCTTCCCCACGGCCCTGGCCGACATGACGGGCGGCGTCTATGCCCTCATCGGCATCCTCACCGCGCTCTTCGTGCGGGAGCGCACCGGCCGCGGCCAGGCGATTGACGTCAGCCTCCTGGACGCGCAGATCGGTTGGCTGACCAACGTCGCCCCCAACTACTTCGCCACGGGCAAGCGCCCGCCGCGCCTGGGCAACGCACACCCCAACATCATGCCCTACCAACCCTTCCGCGCCCGCGACAAGTGGTTCATCGTCGCCGTAGGGACGGAGCGGCTATGGCAGCGTTTCTGCGGCGTCCTGGGCATCACCGATACGTTGATGAACGACCCGCGCTTCGCCACCAACCCGGCACGCTTGCAGCATCGCCAGCAACTTGTGACCCTCCTGGAGCCGCTCTTCCGCCAGCGCGATGCTGAGGAATGGGTGCGCGCGCTGGAAGCAGCGGAGGTCCCCGCCGGCCCCATCAACCACCTGGATGAGACGCTGAACGATCCTCACGTCCTGGCTCGCCAGATGATTGTGGAGTTGGAGCACCCCCTCGCGGGATTGGTGAAGTCGCTGGGCTTTCCGGTGCACCTGTCGGGCACGCCCGCCAGTTATCGCCGCCCGCCGCCCTCCCTGGGCCAGCACACCGAGGAGATATTATCGGGCCTGGGCTACGACGCGGCGGAGATTGCGATGTTGAGGGAGGAGAAGGTCGTCTGAGGGCCTCCAAGAAGGGGGAGAGCCATGCAACCCGATCCGTGGGCCTTGTACCGGCAGATGCTGAGAAGCCACCAAAGTCCCCGACTGAGGGGATGAGTACAGACGTGGGTAACGGCTTGACTACACGTTAGTAGATGATACAATGCAGCAATACAGTTATCATGGGAGATGTACCGATGGAAGCGAGAGTGACGATTAAGTTACCCGAGTCCCTGCGAAGGCAAGCGAAGGCCGTCGCTGCGCTGCGGGGAGAGACTATCGCTGAGGTGTTGCGAGCGCGACTTGAGGAATATGTGCAGGAGGCCCAGGCCGATGATAATGCAGCCTGGAAGGAGTTGACAGCCCAACAATTTCTGGCTGGCTACGCCGACTCTGACGCGGTCTATGATACCTTATGACCACCTACAGGCGCGGGGACATTGTGCTGATCCGGTTTCCCTTTACCAGCGGGGCGGAAGAGAAGAAGCGCCCGGCCCTGGTGCTGGCGGACACGGGCGACGATGATAGTGTCGCAGCGCGCGTAACAAGCCAGCCAGGGGACACGGCCTATGATGTGACTGTGACCGACTGGCAACAAGCAGGCCTGCTGCTACCATCAGTGGTGAGAGTCCATAAACTGGCGACGCTGGAAAAAGGGCGGATTGCCCGCCGCTTGGGGACACTGACGGATCGCGATTGGCAGCAAGTACGGGAAGCCGTGCTGCACCTATGGCGCGCGCTGTGAGCAGCGGGGATGCCATGCGGTCTATAGCCATCGTCGGCGCCCTATCAGAGAGGGGTAAGTCCCGGGGCGTATATCATCCCCTGCGGAGGGGACTCGCCGTACGGGATAGGGGAGGGTGGATCACCGCAACCACATAGCAACCCCATGAAAACACAAGTCTCCTACCAACAGCACACCCGCCACCTTCTCCAGAAGATGATCGGCCCCGACAAAGATTTTCGGCCCGGCCAGTGGGAAGCCATTGAAGCCGTCGCCATCAGGAAGCAGCGCGCCCTGGTCGTGCAAAGAACCGGCTGGGGAAAAAGCCTGGTCTATTTCCTGGCGACCAAACTCCTCCGTGAACAAGGCTCCGGCCCCGCGTTGCTCATTAGCCCCTTGCTATCCTTGATGCGTAACCAGATTGAGATGGCCGGACGCAGCGGCATCGTCTATCCGTTCACCCTGGCCCAGGCGACAGGAAGGAACATCGGCTCATGACGATCAGCGCGGATTCCCAGGCGATCCTTCTGCTTTGCTCGCGCCTCGGCCTCCCAACAGACCC
>JADYZS010000286.1 GCA_020853075.1 Anaerolineae bacterium
TCAGGAGGTGATCCGCTCCCAGGAATTGGTCAAAGCCGGTAGCCCGCATGATCTCCATAACCGACTCTCCCACACGAGTCAGATAGAGATCCCCACCGTGTTCGCGGTAGGTACGGGCGATGTGTTCCAGGGCGTGAATGCCGCTCACGTCGCAATGCTCAATGCTGTGCATGCGCAGGAGTAGGAAACGCTGGCTGGGGTTACGGTCCGAATTCTCCTGGATGCTTTCCTCAATGTGGTGAACCGCGCCGAAGTAGAGATCGCCCAGTATCTCAATGATGCCCAGTTGCGGGCAGGGAGGCTTGTCGGGCCGATAGACGAAATGGGTGAAAGTGTCGTTAGGCAATACGGGGCGCACCTGCGGCGTGCTGGTCTGGAGAAGGTAGTAGGCCAGCGACATGAGAATCCCCGTGAGAACGGCGAATTGGAGAGGAAGGAGAAGCGTCGCCAGCAGGGTAACGACCATGATCACCCGGTCACCGCCACCCCCTCGCCAAATGCGCGCCATGCTGCGGCGGTCAATCAGGCTGTAGGCTGTGACCGCGAGGACGCCGGCCAGCGCGCTCAAAGGGATGTAAGCAGCCAGCGGTGCTAACCCCAACACGGCAGCGAGCACAAAGAGGCCACAGAAGACGGATGAGAGGGAGGTCAGCGCACCCGCTTCAAAATTGACCGCGGAGCGGGTGAAGGAGCCAGAGCAGGTATATCCCGATAGGAAGCCGCAAGCGATATTAGCTAGACCCTGACCCACAAATTCCTGATTGCTATCCAGGCGTTGCCCCGTCTTGCTGGCGATGCTGCGGGCGATGGACATCGCCTCCACTAGACCGATGCCAGCGACCGCCAGCGCGCCCGTGGAGAGTTTACCAATCAGTTCCAATTCCAGGAGTGGAAGCGGGGTCAGAGGCGGGAGCCCGCGAGGGAGTTGGCCGATGACTTTAACACCCTGGTTGCCGAGACCCAACAAGCCTACGGCAAATGACGTCGCTACCATCGCGATCAGAGGGCCGGGGAGCCTCCGGCTCAACCGTCGCAACAGCAAGATGATGAGGATGGCGCCCACGCCGAGGGCAAGACTGGGCACGTGGGTCTCGTCCAGATGGGTTACCACCCCTTGCAGCGTCTCACCCAGTGCGGGTGTGGAAGCAACGTTCAAGCGCAGGAGGTTGCGCAGCTGGTTGAGGAAGATCAGAAGACCGGCGCCGGCAGTGAACCCGACGATCACCGAATCGGAGACGAAATTAACCAGGATGCCCAGCCGGGCCAGACCTATGACGAGACGAAAAATGCCGACCAACAAGGCCATCATTCCGGCAACAATCAGATAATCCGGCGTGCCTGGTGTTGAGATCGTTAGCAGAACCGAGAGGACTAACAAAGAAGCCGCATTCGTCGGCCCGGTTTGTAGGTGATGCGAGGAACCCCACAGAGCGCCAACGATGGAGCCGACGATGGCAGCGTAGAGTCCCATCTGCGGCGGGAGTTCGGCGATAAGGGCATAGGCGATGGCCTGCGGCAACACAACCAGGGCAACGGTCAGGCCCGCGACAAGGTCACGTGGCAGGGCGTTGCGAGGATAGGTGCGGATTATGGCCGCGGGCCGGGTGAAAAAAGCCGAGACGGCCCACAGTTGCCTGAGGACAGACCCGGTGGCCTGTCTAGGGGGGGAACGCAGAGTCGCGTTCATGTTAGGCAATTCTACTATATCCCTGGAAAGTCAACAAGGCTGATGTTAAAAAATCACACCCTCTGACCGCCCGCGAGCCAATAAATTGCACCCTGGACACCGACGATGACGAGGCCGAAGACCAGGTCCACCACCACCGCGAAGGCAAAGGTATAAGTCAACGTGGTGAAACTGCGGGCGAGCCAAACCGTCGTCTCCGGCGAGAGGGTGGGGATGACGCCGAAGAAGAGGGCCGCGCCGACTAGAATACCGAGGAAGAGGAAAAGCGATGCCCAGGGCTGGCGGTCGCTCTCACTGGGCATCATCGCGTTGCTCACCGCGAAGGCAAGGTAGAGCCAGAGCCAGGCATCGGGCGCGTCAAATCCGGAGAGAAAGTGCGCCAACCCCTGCACGGTTTGCCCCGCCTGCCAGACCGATCCCGTTCCGCCCAAGTCAAAGACGCGATAGCCTACGTAAAGAAGAACGCCACTCCCCACGAGGAATGGAGCGAGCCCCACCAGGCTGTCGCGCACCATGCCGCCACCTTCCACCTCCACGTAACCCAACCGCAACGACTTCTTGCGCTGCTCCGGCCAGAGACGGAATTTCCCCGTGCGCAGGCCCAGCGCCTTCGCCATGAGCCAATGGCTCAACTCGTGCAGGAAGATGCCCGGCAGGAGGATAGCGAAGGTCAGGAGCGCCGTCGCCACGCCATCCCCCGATAGCAGATAGCCTAGTTTCCCCAGTTCGCGCGTCGCCCAACGGCTCAACACAATGAGAAGAAGCAACGTCACGATAAGCCAGGCAAGGGCAGACCAGGGGTTGGGCATCGCTCTCAGCGGCGCATCTCCGCCGCCACGCGGACGATTTGAATGAACTCCGACGCCTTCAGACTGGCGCCGCCGACCAGGGCGCCGTCAATGTCGGGTTGCGCCATGAACTCGGCGATGTTGGCCGCGGTGGTGCTGCCGCCGTACTGCACGCGCACCGCCTGCGCCGTCGCCCCGCCGTACATCTCGGCCAGCGCGCCGCGAATCGTCAGGCCGATGACCGCGCCACCGCCCGCGCCCGTCGCCGCGCGCCCGGTGCCGATGGCCCACACCGGCTCGTAGGCGATGACGAGGCCGGCAATCTGCTGTGGTGTGAAGCCGGCCAAGCCATTGCGCACTTGCCGCCCAACGACTTCTGCCGTGCGTCCTGCCTCGTTCTCCGCCAGCGTCTCGCCGACGCAAACGATAGGTACGAGGTCGTGCGCCAGAGCAGCCTTGACCTTGCGGTTCACGCCTTCGTCTGTCTCGCCGAAATACTGCCGCCGTTCCGAATGGCCGAGAATGACGTAGCGGCAAAGCCCTTGCAGCATCAGAGGCGACACCTCGCCCGTGAAAGCCCCCTTTTCCTCCCAGTGCCTGTTCTGCGCGCCGAGGCCGATGTCTGTGCTGCGGATGGCGTCGCCGACGGCAGCCAGCGCGGGGAAAGCGGGACAGAGCACCTTCTCCACACCCGCGAGCCCGGCAAGGCCAGCCCGCAGTTCCTGTGCCAGCGCCGTCGCTTCCGCGATGGTCTTGTTCATCTTCCAGTTGCCAGCGATGATAGGTGTGCGCATTTGTCTCCTAGGACCGCCATCGGATAAAATCCGACGGCTATATGTTCGTTAAGCCCGCTCTGCGGGCTTCCTGGCCATGTGCCGTCGGTTTCCCCTGTGCCGGGCTGCGCCCGGCAGCCTGTCGGCTTGCCCTGCCGAGTACGGCTGGGCGTACACGGCGCCGACTAGGTGCAAGCGAGGCGCTCACGGCAACCGATGGACATGGCTTCTCAGGCAGCGTCTAAGGATTCAGTTCTTCCTTTTCAGGGCGCGCAGCAACAGTTTCACGCGCTTGGTGAGATAGGTCGTGCCCGCCACGTAGTAGGGCGTCTTCCTTTCCCCTACTATGCGGCCACGCCGCAGATTCGCCAGGAACTCCTCCGGCGTGGCGAAATCCTCTATCTCCACCCAGCCGCGCCCGAACTCAAAGGGGAAGTGAGCATCGCTCCCCGCGCCTACGGCAAGGTTACACGACGCGGCCAGCCGCTGCGCGGCCACGTCATCTGCGCCGAGGGGCACGCGGGCATTAAAGCCTTCCACAATATCCACGTAGGGCAACATCTCGTCCAGCGCGGCGCGGCGGATGCGGCTCGGCACGCCGCGAGCCAGGGGATGGGGCACATAGACAAGGCCGCCCTGGGCGCGGATACGCTTGATGGTTTCCTGGGGCGAGAGCCCCGGAGGGATGCGTTCGTGCAGGAATAGCCCTGTGATTTCGCCCGCGCTGGTGCGTATCTCCTCGCCGGGGATGACGCGAAAACCGGCGCGCGCGTCCAACTCTAATGCGCCCTCTAACACGTCGTGGTCGGTCAGGGCGATGCCATCCAAGCCCCGCCCCCGTACCGCGCGGATAATGGCATCAAGCGATTGGAAGGAGTCGTAGGAATAACGGCTGTGGGTGTGCAGATCAAGGCGGAGAAGAGTCATGCAGAGCCGGTCGCAGCCTCCTTTGCTATCTCCGCCTCGTACTCCTCTGCCGTAATGAATTTGCCGCCGTAGATGCGCTGTTCCGTGATCTGGCGCTGGTCATCAAATTCCAGGATGACCTCAATACGCTGGAAGCAGCGGTTCTTGCCGGTTCCCATCAATTCCTTGCGCCAGGTGAAACCGCCGTTGGAGCGGCCCAATTCGTTGCGCCGGTCAATACGGCCGCGAAGCACCTGCTTGCAGCGGTCGCAGCGCGCGTAGATGAAGAGGACGTCCGGCTCATCCCGCGCCGGGCCGGACGAGAAGAGATTCTTGAGCCGATCTAAGAAGCCCATGATGCTCACCTCCGCACCAACATTATAGCCGCGAACGCAGAGGCGAGCAAGGAACAGCGGGGGCAGCGGGGACGCCTAGTTTGACGGTGAAAACCCCTTGTGGTAAAATGGCTGTGGTGATGCCTGACCTGTGCATCGGGGGCATGGGATGCCACCACCGGGCATGTCGGAGTGATCATCGTGAGATCGGGGGTCGTCTAACGGCAGGACAAGGGACTTTGGATCCCTCTATCGAGGTTCGAGTCCTCGCCCCCGAGCCAGACATGCCGGAGGCGGCCCGGCTACGAGTATGGTGACCATAGCTCAATTGGCAGAGCACCTGGCTGTGGACCAGGTGGTTGCGGGTTCGAGCCCCACTGGTCACCCCTATACTGTTCCCTACGCCCGGTCCTTTTTTAAGGAGCCGGGCGTTGTGGAATGTGCTGGCAGCCGGTACCGCCACCCGGCCCTCGTTGTGGCTCGCCCTGGAGCGTAAGGAGGCGTAGGGGATGGGAGGCGTTCTGGTTCTCAACGCGAGCTACGAACCGTTGAGCATCGTATCGGTACGGCGCGCGATCATCTTGCTTCTTAAAGAAAAGGCGGAGATCGTAGAGGCGACAGAGGCTTACTTGCGGGCCGAACGTCTCTCGTTCCCCGTACCTGCCGTGATCCGTCTGGTTTGCTACGTGCGCATCCCTAACCGCCTTACCCTGCCTTTGTCGCGACGGACGGTATTGGCGCGTGACCACCACACCTGCCAATACTGTGGCGCGCAGCCTGGGCGCGCCCAACTCACCTTAGACCACATAGTACCGCGCAGCCGCGGCGGGCAAACCCACTGGGAAAACGTCGTCACAGCCTGTCGTTCGTGTAACCAGCGCAAAGGGAACCGCGCCCCCCACGAGGCAGGAGTCGCTTTGCGCTCACATCCTCGCCGGCCGCGCTACATCGCCCTTACCTTACTGGGCGAGGGACAACCGCACACGCTCTGGAGCAAGTACGTCTATTGAGGCGGATGCCCCTCACAACCGGCAAACCGTGAATACAAAAAGCCCCTTCTGTACGAAGGGGCTTTTTGCTGCGCCGTGGCATCTATCCGGAAATCCGAGGTGACGCCACGGCGCTTCGCTTACTACTACTGTCCATGTGGGCATCACCTCCTCCGTAAAGGATAGCGAGGGAAGAGGGCCATCTCTGACCACCCGAATTATACCACAGGCTGGCAGGAAGTCAAACCGCGTTTTTTGCGCCTCAATGCCCTGAGCCCGGCGAAGGCTCCCCTCTGAACACGTCGGGATTATCCGCCCCTTCCACCAGCAGGTAGCCTGCCAATCCCCGCTCCAACCGTGAGAGGGCATGATCTACCAGGATGTAGCGCCCCGGCACGTCCAGTTTGAATTCCACCATCGTGGCGCCACCGGGCGGGACCAGCGTCGTTTGCACATCGGTCAGCGGGGCAGCCGTCAAGGAGGCCTGGTCATAGACCCGGTCAAAGATCTCGCCGATCACGTGGAAGGACGAGGTAAAGTTGGGGCCACCCACACCGAAGAAGATGCGCACCGTCTCCCCAACCTTCGCATGGAGGGGATGCTCCGTTGCGAGGGCCAGCGCCGCGCCATTCAATATGAAGTACTCAGGTGCCTCGGCCAGCAGTTTCTCCACGCTGAATTCCTGATGCCCATGCTGCCCCAGTGGCCCGTTGGTATAGATCTCACCCTGCATCACGTAGAATTCTCGGTCCACCGGAGCCAGTCCCCCCTCCGGTTCCACCAGAATCAGGCCATACATGCCGTTGGCGACATGGTGAGCCACCATCGGCGTCGCACAGTGATAAACGTAGAGGCCGGGATTCAGGGCTTTGAAGGTGAAACTCCGTTCCTGGCCGGGTGGCACTTGCATCACCGCCGCGCCACCGCCCGGCCCTGTGACCGCATGAAGGTCAATAGAGTGGATCATCCGGCTATTCGCTGCATTTTTCAGATGTAGTTCCACCGTATCGCCGATGCGGACGCGCAGGAAGGGGCCTGGCACCTTGCCGCCGAAGGTCCAGAAGTTGTAGGTCGTGCCATCCGCCAGGCGGCCCTCAACTTCAAGCGTCTCCAGGTCCACACGCAGGCTTTGCGGCGCGCGTGCACCGACCGGAGACGGCAAATCAGTCGGGTCTCGCACAACACTCTGCCCTTCTGCTGCCGCAGTAACCTCACCTTCCTCACCAACCACCAGACGACCCTCCATCCCGGCTTGCCGGTGGCCCAGCACCGTGCAGAAGTACGAGAATTCGCCTTTCTTGTCCGCCCGGAAGACGATGACGCTACTGGCATCTTTAGTCACCACACGGTCAGAGGTGGCGTTAAAATCGGGGAATGAAACGTCGTGTTCGGCGCCGTCACCGTTGACCAGTGTAACCTGCACTACATCGCCCACCTTGACCTGCAAGGTCGGATTCGTCGCGCCATCAATAGCGCCGCCA
>JADYZS010000287.1 GCA_020853075.1 Anaerolineae bacterium
GATTCCGGTTGCGTTCGGTAATGGCTATCGCGACAGTCGGGCCCTCACCCCCGGCCCCCTCTCCCAAAGTTGGGAGAGGGGGCCGGGGGTGAGGGCTAAGCATGAATCCCCTCCGAGAAAGGTGCGCGCGGCCCTGAACTATGGTAGAATGGCGCGCAAGACGATCTCAATCACCCCTACATAAGGAGGTCCACCCCTGATGGACTCGCTTTACCGTCTTAACCTGGGCCTGGGTAGTCTGCCGCTCCTCTCCGAGGCAGAGACCCGCTCCATCTCTGCCGAGAACACCGCCGGTGAAAAGGGCGGCGGCGCGAAGGCGATGCCCGACCACAGCAACCCCGCCTCAATGCTGGGACCAGGCTGGAAGGTGCGCCCGTGCATCACCTTAGAGCCCAACAGCACCACGACGCTGGCCGACATCGCCGGGCCGGGCATCATCCAGCATATCTGGATCACCGTTGACCCCAAGGCGTATCGGGCCACGGTGCTGCGCATCTATTGGGATGAGGAGCCGACGCCTTCTATTGAAGTCCCCCTGGGCGATTTCTTCTGCAACGGGCACGGCCTGCGCTACAACGTCAACTCGCTCCCTATGGCCGTGAACCCCGTGGGCGGGTTCAATTCCTATTGGCCGATGCCTTTCCGGCGGCGGGCGCGCGTCACGATCCAAAACGAGCATTGGGAGCAGATTCAGGGCTTCTTCTACCAGATCACCTACGCGCTCACAGAGATTCCTGAAGGCATCGCCCACTTCCACGCGCAGTGGCGGCGATCCATGACAACGCGAGAATATCCAGAGCACGTCATCTTGGATGGCGTCCAGGGGCGCGGGCATTACGTCGGCACCTTCCTCGCGTGGACGCAACTGTCTAACGGGTGGTGGGGTGAGGGGGAGATCAAGTTCTACCTGGACGGCGACACGGAGTATCCGACCATCTGCGGTACAGGCACGGAGGACTACTTCGGCGGCGCATGGTGCTTTGATGGGCAGACCTACTCCACACCGTTCCTGGGCTACCCGCTCTACCGTAAGGAGGCGGGCGAGGTGCCCCGGCACGGCCTCTACCGCTGGCACATCTTCGACCCGATTCGCTTCAAGAAGAACTTGAAGACGACCATCCAGGCTCTCGGCTGGTGGCCGGGCGTCAAGTTCCAGCCTCTCACCGATGACATCGCTTCCGTCGGCTATTGGTATCAGCAGGAGCCGCACGCGACCTTCCCGGAGTTGCCGCCGCTCCACGGGCGCTGGTCGCGATAGACGTTAAGGCCCTCACCCCCGGCCCCTCTCCCAAGGCTGGGAGAGGGGGCAGAGGACGAGGGCCCATCACTCTCGGAACGAATCTACCTCCTCCCACGTCTAAAGGGCAACCCCAACCGCCACGCATGACCGTTCGGCACGATTCCCTCTGCCGCCCGTGCCGTAGTGCGACTTCGTGGGGTGAACCTCTACCCGACGTGGGAGGGCTTTTATGGGGATACGACGTCACCGCCATCTTAGCCCCTTGGTTGCTGCATTTCTGGTCACTCTCCTCCTTGCGAACTGTTCTTTGGGCGTGCGCACCGTTTTGCCGACCCCGGCCCCCCTCCCGACGGACGGCTCCCAGCCCACCTCTCCTCCACCGCCGAAGCCAACCGTCACGCCGCAAACCGGCGGCGTGACGCCCATCGCGGATATCTTGCCCGCTGGCGAAGGTTGGACGACCTACCTCGGCGTCAACGAGGTCCGCGGTGTGGCCTTTGCCTCCGATAGCATAATCTGGGCGGCGACTACAGGCGGGGCCGTGCGCTGGGATCTGACCAACGACAGCCACACCGTTTTCATCAAGACTGATGGCCTTGCCTCCAACCTGACCCACGACGTTGCCGTAGCCCCCGATGGCACAGTCTGGTTTGCCACCTCCGGCGGCGTGAGCAGTTACAACGGTTCCGACTGGAAGACGTACACGATGGCAGATAGGTTGCCCAGCAACGCCGTCTATGCTCTGGATGTGGCCACTGATGGCGCGGTATGGGCGGGGACCGATAAAGGTGTCAGCCGCTTCGCCCGTGGTAGATGGACGACTTACACCACCGCCGATGGCCTGGCCGATAACCTGGTGTGGGATATTGTCGCAGGGCCTGACGGAGACGTTTGGTACGCGACGGCGAGCGGCGGCGTCAGCCGCTATACGCCCACCCGGAACCGTTGGACGACCTATACAGCCAAAGATGGTCTTCCCAACAACGGTGCTCGCTCCCTGGCCGTGGGGCCGCAGGGCGACGCGTGGGTCTATATCGCCTATCAGGGCGTCTATCGCTTTGCTGGCTCGCGGTGGCAGATGGCTTATGAATCGCCCGGCCAATGGGTCTGCGATTTCGCCTTCGCCAAAGACGGCACGCCGTGGATAGCGACCTGCGGCGGCTGGCACGCGCGGGGGGGCGGTCTCCTCAAGCGCGATGGGTCGCAAGGATGGGCTACTATTAACACCCAACAGGGCCTGGCTTCCAACGACGTCAACGCGGTTGCCATCGCCCGGAACGGCGACGTGGCTGCCGCCACGACTGCGGGGCTCGGCGTCTTGCAGGGCGGCAAATGGCGTACGCTGCGCTGGGGGCCAGCGCGTAACAAGGTGACAACTGTCGCCATCACACCCGACGGCGCGGTCTGGTCGGGTTTTGGCGACTACCAGGTGGTGCAGGATGCCGGCGGGCTGTCCCGCTTTGACGGCCAGACCTGGCGCTACTTTACTTCTGTTGGCGGATTCCCCATCAGCGACCACGTGCAGATGGTGGAGGTGGGGCCGGATGGCGCGCTCTGGCTCGGCGCGGGGTGCAATCTCGTGCGGTTTGACGGCCAGACCTGGCAGACCCTGCTGAACTGCGAAGGCGATTTCGGCAATATCCAAGACATTGCCTTTGCGCCCGACGGTGCGGTTTGGGTCGCTACGTTTTTCCGCGTGATCCGCCTGCAAGGCTCTGACCGCACGGTCCATGACGTGGTGCCGTCGTCCCTGGCCGTTGCCACCGACGGCTCGGTTTGGGTCGGCCACCTGCCGATTGTGGGGGGCGGTGTGAGCCGCCTGGATAGCACGGGGTGGATCACTTATACCGAAGATTTCACCCAGGGCGTCCTCGCGCTGGCCGCGACGCCCGATGGTTCGGTCTGGCTGGAGGCGGTGGGACGCGGCCTCCTCCGCTTTGACGGCCAGGCGTGGAGGTCTTATACCGACGCAGATGGCCTCCCCGGTAGTCACGCCTTTGTGCTGACCGTCGCGCCCGACGGAACCCTCTGGGCCAGCACAGGAAGCGGCCTTGCCCACTTCGTCGGGGATACCTGGCAGCACTACCCGGCCTCCGGCGGCCTGGCGCAAGTGGGCATCCACGACATCGCCGTTGCGCCCGATGGCACACTTTGGCTCGCCACGGGGAACGGCTTGGTGCGCTTCCGCCCAAAAGATTGATATAAAAAACGAATGAACCACGGAGACACAGAGGACACGGAGATTACATTTACTGTTCCTCTGTGCTCTCCGCCCGCCCAGGTTCCGCCTAGCGAACCAGGGTGTCTCCGTGGTTTTCTTTCCGTCGCTTGCCCCGGCAATCGCCCTGCGGTACAATGAGGCCATGCCCGACCCATCCGCGAGGCTGGGACGCGCGCTGCGGTTCCTGGCGCTGGCCCTCTTAGCATTGCACCTGGCCGCCCCCCTCCTCCCCGAAGAGAAGGCATGGGGCCTCTGGCCCATCACCTATTTTGCCCCGTGGCTGCGCTGGCTTCTGGCTATCGTTTGTGGCACATTGATCTTGTGGCCGTCACCGCTCCTCCGGCTCTTGCGCTCCTTTTCAGGGCCTCGCCGCGCGCTAGCCTATCTCATCCCTCTCGCCGCATTCCCTCTCTTGTACCTGGGGCGCATCGTGCACACGCGCTGGGGCGATGCCTACATTCTGACAAAAGGCATCCCCCACCCGGACCACCGCCTCACCTACACCTGGAAGGCCCCGCTGGACGTCTATCTTCATGCCAGGTTGTGGGTGCTGGGGAACCGGCTCTGGGGCTGGGCCGATGCCATGCCCACCTACTGGCTCACCAGTTGCCTGGCCGGGGCCGTTTTCCTCTTCGTCCTCGTGCGCCTGTCCGACCTTTTGGGGCGCGACCGGACGGAGAAAGGGCTGATATTTGGCTTCGTTGCCAGCCTCGGCCTCGTGCAGTTCTTCTTCGGCTACGTTGAGAACTACGTCCTGATGACGGCTGCTATCCTGGCCTATTTCTATCTCGCTCTGCGCTCCCTGCGGGGTGAGATCGGCTTAGCGTGGCCCGCGACTGCGCTCGCCCTGGCCCACGCCCTGCACCCTTCCAGCCTGATTCTCCTGCCGTCGCTCTTGTGTCTGGCCTGGCGGCGGCGCTCGCCGGGCTTCGTTCGCATCTTCCTTGCCATCGCTGTGCCTTACGTGTTGATCGGCGGCGGCACCGTAGCCCTGATGACGGCGGGGGGACACGGCCTGGGTACACTCTTCACCACCGACAGCCCCGGCGGCGGCGACGCGCGCTGGCTCGTCCCCCTCTGGCGCACCGGAACCCGCTGGGAGCATTACACCATGTTCTCGTGGGCACACCTATTGGACTTCCTCAACGAACAGATGCTGGTCGCGCCCACGGTTCTGCTGTCACTGGCTCTCGTGGCTCTGCTGGCCTGGCGGCAGGTACGCGCAGCGATGGACACCGAAAGCCGTTTCTTGTTGATAGCCTCGGCCTTCTATCTCATTTTTACCTGGGTCTGGAACCCTGACTACGGCGGGCGGCGCGACTGGGATCTCTTTGCGCCCGCCTACCTCCCTACGACGCTCTTGCTGGCCTACTTGTTGCCGCGCGCCATGCCCAACCGGAATGAATTGGCGCGGGCGAGCGTGGCCCTCGTCGTGGTCAGCCTGCTACACACTGCCGCGTGGGTCTATTCTAATACACGGCCCTGGGAGTGGCCCGTCTAAGCCGGGGGTAATAATCGCTGCCTTGTCGCGTCAACGGGCGGCTTGCCCTCGCCATTCGTCCCGCAGAACGCTCATCCACAAGAGGTCGCGGTAGTGGCCGTTGCGGAAGCCTGCCTGCCGCCACCGCCCCTCGTGGATGAAGCCGACCTTCTCGTAAGCGTGGATGCCGCGCGCGTTGTCGGCATAGACACCCAAATCGACGCGGTGCAGATTCAACTGCTGGAAGAGGTAATCCACCAGGGTTCGTAAAGCATCCTGGCCCAGCCCTTTGTCCCACAGGTCTTTCTCGCCGATGAAGATGCCAACCTCGGCCTTGCCGTTGTGGTGGTCTATGTTGTGC